>JANQPK010000175.1 GCA_028289505.1 Cyclobacteriaceae bacterium | reverse complement strand
GTTCCTGAAACGTATGACCACCACTAACCATGTCAACCCTTAATAGCTCTCTACGTGTACCTGAAAAGGTGGGGGCTGTCGGATCTGAGGCTTGCCACTCCAATAAAACATGTTGCAGGGTTACCTTTATGCTGTCAGGGATAGCAAAATCCGCCTCAGCAGTACCAGCCGGTTCGTTGTGGGTAGTATAGAACAAGCCGTTTTTCTGAAAATCAGGGTGAAAGGCCCAGCTGCCAAAACCTGTACCCTTACCAGGGTTATCTAGAAATTCGGGAAGTTCAATTGCCAGGTCGATGTAAACAGCAAGTTGGTTGCCAACTACTAATTCGTATAGCTTGCCCCTTAGGTCATGTATAAACTGACGCCCCCCGGGAATGGGTGCCATTTTATTGATCCTGGTAACAGGAGGGACCTCCGAAGTGGCTGGTGCGGTGAATTGTTTTTCCAGCTTTAGTACCAGCTCAGAGGTAGCAATTTTCTCAGGAATGGGATTGAGTAAGCCACCAGGTCTGTTGCTCTTATTGCGTTTTTCCCCCTCAGAAAATTTGTGAATAAAACCCAAGATGTCTTCCATATCTTCCCCTGCTATCATGGGGAAAGGTGGCATGTACTGCTGATACTTTTCGTACAATGCCACTGCACGCTCATCACCACTTTCAATAGAACCTGCAGGGTCATGAATAAACGCTACCAACCATTCTTTATTTACTGCTGTGGTAATACCGGTTAGGTTGGGTCCGATCCCATTCTCAGAAAAGTTGTGACAGCTGGCACAATGTTGATTAAACAACTGCATGCCATGTTGAACGGCCATCTCTCCCTGTGGATAATCATACTCGGCTCCTATCCTCCGTAAAACATTACCATCGGTGATTGGTTGGCAGCAAACAAGGATCCATAAACCTAGCACCAATACCATGAATAATGGATTGAACATGCTGGCTTTATTTGACTGGTTCAATGCCATCTTGGGCAAATTTAACCCTGGCCAAGGAAGAAGGGATATGAAAGTCGGGTTCTTTGGATTCAGGAAGAATCCAGGAATACCAAATCACCTGATCCGGCCCTTGATACTCAGCCCGATACACTCCTAAGTAGAACTCATTTCCCAATCCCAATTCCTGCAGTTCATTGATTCGGATCTTTCCCTCTACTTGGTATCCATTTGGATATTCCATAGTAGCTAGCTCTAAGGTACCAGCATCCCAATCATAATCGAACTTCCGATAGTAAGTAGCTCGGTAATCTAAAACTTCACCTCGTGGATTCATCTCCAAGCAGTAGTAATCCTCTGACATATCCCGGGTTTTAGAAAAAAATAATTCTACCCGATCACCAGCTGCTACTGACAGTTCATTTTCAAAAGGTACAGTAAAAGGTGTTTCATCCACAGTCTTGAAATTAAAAAACAAATAATCTCCATCTACTCGGGTTTGAAAGTTAGTAGAATCCTGAGGGAGCTTATTCCAAGGCGCGGTCAACCCACTGAGAAAATTGCCTTGCGGCCATTCCTCCAGGTTTCCGTCAACCTTTATTGGGGTATTGCAAGACCCCACTGAAAACAACAGCAACAGGATCAAACACAACTGCATGTATTTATTGTATGGCCGCACAATGCTTTCGTAAATAATTGATACTCTTTAACAACTCCTGCTCTTGGTCTGCTTGGGCCGCAGCTCCCTTAAGGTCCGTATTAACGGGAATTTCAAAGGAATTTTCATCTCGCAGCATGGTAAAGAACTCCTGCAAATGATAAGCTTTGAGATCGGGATAACCTGCCCAATAATCATCCTTCAGGAAAGGGATTTGCAGTTTCAGATTAGAAATGGTTTCAATTTGTAGTGGTATTCCAGGACAAAGCTCTGACATCCGCTGTGTGTATTTTGGAAAATTCATGGCACCATCTCCAATGGCAGTCCAACTTAAGGTAGCCCCCTCTTCAGACTCCCAAACCCGATAATCTCGTATACTAGTGCACAATACGTGCTTGCCCAGTTTTTCCAGTTGCTGCATGGGGTTTTCCATGGTCCAAACCGCGTTTCCAGGATCCAGCATCACCCCGCAGATATCGGTGCCTACAGTTTCCACAACCTGCATCACCTCCTCCGACCTCATATCACCGGCGTGGTTTTCCACTGCGAACTTGATGCCAGCATCTTGGATTTGTGATCGCATGGCCCTCAGTTCATTGATCAACTCATCCATTCTGGCTACAATGCCACCGTCAGTACGCCGATCCCGGTGACTGCCAATCTTACAATTTACCGAAGGTGAATCAAAAATGCGGGCCATGCGAATGCCCTGTAAAATCAACTCCTGAGGCGAACCAAATTCATCGGTATATGATGGAGAGTTCACACTAAGCCCCCCTATTCCAAAATAAAGGCTCATGTCGTGCTGGTCCAGGGATGCTTTCAGGGTTTTCAAATACGCCTCATCTAAGCTTTCAAAGTAATTCAAACCGTTCAATAAAACGGAATCTACTTCAAGCCCAATAACATAGTCAATCAGTTGCTTGGCTTTCCAATTCATAGCCCGAATTGAATGTACATCTACCCCTAAGGGTACTTTGCTGGCTGCAGGAGCATCGGAAAAAAGACTCCCTGGTTTCAGGGCCGAAGCAAAGGGTAAAGCCAGCGCTCCTTTGATGGTATGGGAGGCAAAAGTTCTTCTATTCATGGCTTCTTCAATTTTAACGTCAATCAATAAATCTACATAATAGGCGCACCGCAACTCTGAAATATATTCATTCCCCACACAAAAATAAAATCAAGGCCATTAAAGCCATCCACTCCAGAGATGGAGTTTCTGGTACAATTATTGACAGTTACCATATCAGAGTGGTTTGGTGATAATGTATCTTTGATTAAAATTCTTGTTTATGCGTGTTGCTATTTATCTGCTTTCAGTCTTTCTGATTACTGGATCTGGTTGTGAAAACTCTGATGAGCCCAATGCTCCTCTTTCTATCTTGAATCATGATGGCGTTAACGCATCGGCTCCTATCCTTAATGCCGGCACCAATCAGGTTGCAGTCAAGTTTAGAGGCAATCGGGTGGGGCAATATAACCAAGGGGATCTGGCTGAAGTAAGATTTTTTATGGCCAATCGTCCAGAATCGTGTCAGCTCGACATCTATCAGGGCACCACAAACAACGATATGCCTGGGGCTAGAATTCACTCAGCTGATCTATCCTCACAGATAGCCGCTGGAGCTTGGAATAGATACATTTTGGATCAGAGTTTGACGGTCGATGATGATGATCTATGGATTACCTTAACCTTTGATCACCCTGCTAGCCTACCGCTAGTCGGATGTGATTTGGGACCACAAGTGACTAATGGCGCCCTTATTCTAAATGGATCAGGGACCTCCTGGGAAGCCTATGCTTTCGCTGATATCAACTGGAACATTAGAGCCGCTTTCCTATCCACACCCTAATGCTATTCCTCCAATAGGGTGGAGTTATCAAAAAAGCCTTCCCTAGTTCGGAAAGGCTTTGTTCATATCAAGGGGGAACGGCTAGGAAAACATACCTTTTACTTTGCCCAACATGTCTCCAATTCCACCTGCACCGCCTATCAGTTCCGTTAAGTTATCTTGACTTAGTCCATCGGCCGGAGTGGCATCGTTCAGTTTTGCCAACAGGGACGGCAATATCATAGTGGCAGCGCTTTGTGCCACTGACGGTGAAATACCAAGTTTAGGAGCTAGTTGCGCCGCATAACTCCCAATCATATTTTGTACCATGGGGCTTGACGCGATGTCTTGTTTTCCGTTGAAAAGACTGAGTAGGTCGCCTAGGTTATCATTGGCCGCACCGCTTTTAAATTGATCCATAAGATCGCTTTTTGCCAAATTCAGCACATCTCCGGTTTTATCCGCAGGTATTCCTAATGAAGCCAGTTCAGCCCCTTTTTCTTCAGATAGGCTGTTAATTAATTCGTCTAACATGGGTTAGTGTGGTTAAAAGTGAAACAAATTTCAATTACAATGTACAACAAGAGAGACAGTCAAGCTAACGATTTAAGCAAACATTGGGTTTGATTTATATGATTATTTAATCATTAAATATCCTTATTAACCTTATAAGCTAAACACAGTATGCGTATCCAAGTATTCCGGATCCACCACAATACCCAGCCCTGAGCCCATAGGTACAGTTATCTTACCCTGATTGCTTTGAAAAGCACCGGACTTACTTTCTATGGGTATCTCATTACCATTGGCATCGCGGGTATGGAACATTTTGAATTCGTGGAACTGATAGGCAGCCGGACATACCGATACCATCTGCAGCATATACAAAAACCCGAATCCTCCCCCTGAAATATGGGGGGTGATTTGAAGTCCAGCTGCTTCTGCCATACGCGCGACCTGCATGGTACGAATCATTCCACCGAAATAAAATAAATCCGGCTGTAAAATCTGGAATACCTTATTACCTGCCAAATACCGGAAAGCATGTAAACCGAACTCCTCTTCCCCACCTGCCATTTTAATATCCAGGGCTTGTTCTACCAGTTTTTGTTCCTGATACCAATCCCAGGGAACAGGCTCTTCATAAAATTCGTACTGGTATTCTTGCAGTAACTTGCCTATCCTAATGGCTTCTTTCACTGAATACGACCCATTACCGTCAATCATTAGCACCATTTCATCTCCAAAGCGTTCACGGGCCATTTGAATAAGCTTTCCAGTTCGACCCGGGGCATTATCAATATCAGTTGCAAGGTTGTCTCCCCTACCTGCTCTTAGTTTGATGGCCCTGGCTTGTGTTTCTGCAGCATCCTTTTCCATCAATAACAATGACTCCTCTGGTTCCAAATTGCGCAAACTTGACAAGTGGTGACCCAGATAAATCGGGACTTCAGTTCGGATCAGTTCACCTACCAGTTGTCCCGCTGGCTTATTCACAAGATTTCCCATCATATCCAGAATGGCAAACTCGATACCTGCCACTTGCACATTAAGCGGAATACCCTGACTTTTAACATTCCGTTCCACTGCGTTAAAAACCAGTTGATCCAAATCACGGGCGTCCTTACCTTCAAAATGGCGGGCCAATATTTGTGGGACCATAGGGTAAGACCCTTTGGCAATGAAAGGATGCCCGGCCGATATCCCCTCGGCCCCATCTTTGGACCTTACTCTGAACATGCAGTTCTTATCCAACACCAATACCTCCACTGATTCAATGATTACCGGATCTACGAATAATTCCCGCTTAAAAACAGGCTGTCGTAGAACTTGATCTAGCTCAGTGTAATCTGCCAGACACGAGCGCTCTACTTCAGG
>JANQPK010000134.1 GCA_028289505.1 Cyclobacteriaceae bacterium | reverse complement strand
TTAGCACATTGTTGAAGTATTCTCCATTAGTCAGTTCCAAAGCTTGTAGAAGAGTAGCCCTGTCGGCGCGAGTGGTGGCTACATTCTCTCGGGTGGGTCTTCCCAGAGCCTTCATAAAGGGGTGTTGTCTTACCAAACTTGCCCTGGCGAATGGTTGAGTGACTTCATGGAATGTCATTGTCACCAGGTGATCCCAGTGCTTCGAGCCATAGCTTTTAACCTTGGCCCATTTGCTATCATCGTATTCAAGCGTATTCCAACCGATTGAAGGTGACTCTGCCGTACTTTTCCAGTCCGTGTTTGAGGTGACCAGCTGCAAGCTGCCGTTTCTCCTGCCAATCTTTAATGCCATTAAGATTCCCGCCGGGTTGGCAATAGTGCCTTCATTGTTACCTTTGATCGCAATCAGATTATCCCCAGCTTTAAGTAGACCGGATACTTCAAGCTTTAAAACCTTACGCCAATCATCACCTTCACCGACCTTTTTCCCGTTCAGGAAAAGTTCAAAAGAATGATCAACCGATAGTAACAATTGGGCACTGTCCACTGCCTGATAATCCTCAATGTTGAAGAGGTATCTAAAATACCGGTCTCCTGGATCTGGTAATACATCCCGATCGAATTTGACCTCTCTATGCCAAATTCGATTAGTGGGCAGGTCTTCGGACTCGGGACTGTAGGCGGTGGCGTAATAAACCGGTGCCGCCACCTGACTCAAGGCATCGGTAAATTGCTCAGCACTAAGCCTGCGAATTACAGGTCCCCTGAAGATGTAATCATTTGCAGTAATCTCCGCAATATCCTGGTAGCCCACAGCTGGCAATTGATAGGTCTTTGAGGTTAGAATACTGCGCATCAGGTGCTTTAGATCATACCCTGATTCAATAAAATCAGCTGCCAACCAATCTAATAATGCCGCATCCCAAGCTGGCTGGTCCATTTCATCTACAGGTTCTACCAAACCCCTTCCCAGTAACTGTCTCCAAATGCGATTGGCAATGGTTCGGTATAATCTTCCATTCTCAGGTTTTACTATGATCTCAGATAACTTCAACAGCCTGGCCTTAATACTGTCCGCTTCTACTGTCCCCAGTTCTGTATAAAGAAATTCAGGCTTTGCCATTCTGCCCAGTGGTTGATCACATCGATTTAATTCTAAGGCGGAGTCTGCAAAAATAGAGGCAAATCCATAAGCCTGTTCTAAAGTTAGATTGCTCACAAAACTATTGTGGCAAGAGGCACACTTGAGGTTCATGCCCATCAATGATTGACTGATATTCTGTGCAGCTTGCATTTCCGTACTTTGACTGGCATTCACTACACCACGCCATTTAATTCCCTTGATGAAACCTTCAGACGATTTATCTGGATTTACCAGTTCTTTGACCATCAGATTATAGGGTTTATTTTCCAATAGGGATTGATAAAGCCAATTGGTAATCTGCTTGCGCCCCCCGGTAATAAAACCAGTTCCCGAGTAGTCGTTCCGCAATAGATCATTCCAGAAAGTCAACCAGTGTTGGGTGTAATTGTGATGATCGCTTAGTAGTTCATCTATTAATTTCTCTCTTTTTTTGTAGTCCTGATCACCGCGAAAGGTCGTTATCTGTTCGGGGGATGGGAGCAAGCCGATGATATCTAGATAAGCGCGTCGGATAAAAATTTGATCATCAACCACCTGGGGCCAGTTTACTCCGTTCTTTTCAAAATATACATTGGTGAATGCGTCAATAGCATTGTCATATTGCCGGTCATCTGGTAGTGGTGGTTTGGTGAGTGCCAGAGGCGCTTCCGGAAATACTTCTAACGCTCGATCGGCCCAGTAGGCCCCTTCATCAATCCATAACTTGATCAATTCGATTTGATGTGCTTTCAGGACTTTGCCTTTTTTGGGCATCACCTCATCGTGATCTGCGGGTAGAGAGACACGGCGATACAATTCGCTTTGGGAAGAGGATCCTGCAGCTATTATGGACCCGGATTCGCCACCTTTGAAAACCCCGCGTTTGTGTTCTAGTACCAGATCACCTTTCTTCTTGTTCTCACTGTGGCATTGATAACAGTTACGGGCAAAAATGGCCCGTACTTCAAGGTTGAGTCTCTCCAAATGTGTTTCAGAATAAGCGCTAAGCTGATTCAGCTCCGCCAGAAGCTCTTGAGATCCTTGATGGTCTTGATTTTGATGATCCTGCTCAAAGGCCTCAGTCAGGAAACCTTCTCCATGAGTAAGGCTAGCCCCCAAATGACTGGCTACGGTTAGAAATCCCACCGTAACCGCTAAAATACTGCGGTAAGCCACCAGACTGGAAAGTTTTCCTTTTAAAGTCAGTTGTAGTAACCAGGCACTACCAATGGCTAAAACGGCGGTTATAATGCCCCAGTTTCGGTGCGATTGCACTACATCTCCAGAATAGGAATCCGCATTGCTTAGAAACCATCCTAGTATCGCCGAGATGACCGCGAAAGCGGCTCCCAGAGAAACCATCCAGGATATTCCTGGTCGTAAACCAGCACGTTTCCCACCAACAGTTAGCATCTCCATAATAAAAGCTACCACCAATAACCCGATGGGAAAGTGCACCATAAGAGGATGTAACCTACCAATGAAAAGCTCCATTATGTGTCAGTGTTTAGGGCCTATTGTTGCCTTCTGTCTTATTCCTAATTTCTTATTTCTTATTCCTTATTCCTTATTCCTTATTTCTTATTCCTTATTCCTACATTTTATAAGGATGTTCCCATGGCGCCCGGTACTCCCTTTTAAGTTTGGCCGTCAACTCAGGATCGCCCAATACATGGTGCCTTTCTGGATCGTAGGTAATGGGCCGTCCGTTTGCTTCCATAGATAAATTAGCCAGAATACAGCTAGCAGTAGATATATGCCCATCCAGTACATCAGCTACAGGTTTAGTACCTTGATCAATGGCTGCAAGCCAATCCAGCATATGTCTACGAGTGGCTGGTGCTGCATTCAACTCATTATCCTTTTCTTCCAGATCTTCAGGATACTGCTCTTTCTCGTAAAGGACGTCAAAATGTATAGGCTTGCCATCCTCGTAGGGTACAAAATCTGCTTGCATGGTACTGCCGGAAAGGGTTCCTTTTTCTCCGAACAATTTGAAGGACCAGGGGTATTCCGGGTCCGTGGGGTTGCCCCAACTTCGGTGCTGCCATACACAATTTAGCTCCTCATATTCGAAAATGGCAGATTGGGTATCCGCTATATTGGATTTCCCATCTTTTTGCACGTAAATACCTCCGGTGGAGGTAATGCGTTTGGGCCAGCCAAGGTTCAACATCCACCTTACCGTATCCAACATGTGTACACACATATCGCCCATAATCCCATTGCCGTATTCCATAAAGGTACGCCACCATCTTCGATGTGGAATTCCATCATATGGCCTTAATGGAGCTGGTCCGGTCCACATTTCGTAATCAAGGAAGTCTGGAACGTCCTGTAGTGGAGGATTTCCGTTAGCGCGCATATGAAAGTAACAGCACATTTCAACGTGAGAGATTTTGCCCAGCAATCCGGCATCCACTACTTGCTCTTTGGCATCAATTAAATGGGGAGTACTTTTTCTTTGGGTGCCAATTTGAACTACTCTTTGATGTTTTCTAGCCGCAGCTACCAAGGCCTCTCCCTCCAAAACGTCTACGCTAATCGGTTTTTGTAAGTATACGTGAGCGCCTGCTTCCATAGCTGCGATTCCCTGCAATGCATGCCAGTGATCAGGTGTGCCAATTACTACCAATTCCAGATCTCCCTCAGCCAGCATCTTCCTGTAGTCGGTATAGGTTCGGGGTTTCTTACCAGATTTTTGACGTTGTGATACTAACTCGGAAACCTCTGAGAGAAAATTTTGATCTACATCGCATATAGATATCACTTCCACATCTGCCACCTGTATAAGTTTAAAAAGGTCACTGGTACCATACCAGCCCGTACCTATCAAGCCCACACGCCATGGTTTTTCCCTGTATACCAAGTCAAAACCGTATAATCCAAATGAGGACAGCACTGCGCTGGCAGTGGCGCCTTTCAAGAAATGCCTGCGGTTAATATTGAAGTTTTCGATATTCATTTTAATCGAATGGTTAGGTGAAGCAATAAGGTACTTAATATAGCTAAAATTTAGGCTCAGTGGGGGAGAACTGAGGTCACAGGGTAAAATTAAAGCTAAATTTAAGCGCAAAATTGTCACCTTGGGAATCATCCAGGTAGGTCAATCGGTGAACAGCATCTATTCTGAATACCCGGAAAATATTCTCAATACCATAACCAACCTCCATATAGGGGTCATCCCCTAGCGCCCTGATGGGTGGATTAGGTAGGCCGTTAATTCCGGTTTCGGAGTGCAGGTTTAGATTGTCATCACGCACACTGCCAGTAAGTACATTCATGGTGCCCACCGCACGCCATTTCAATTTTTTGAATAAGGGAATTCTGTTTAATAGGAACCCCTCAAAGTGATGTTGATAATTAAGTGATAGATAGGCATCACTGACAAACTCTGAGAATCCCATAGTGTTGTAGGCGATCGCCACATAGTAAGCGGATTCATTCCCTAAATGTCCCGACAACAAAGGCAACGGAACGTCCCCAAAAAGCTTACTTCCGGTCAGGGAAAAATCAGAGACTCCCAAAAATCCCATTTTTATGGATTTGGCAATATTTAAAGCCACCTTGTGATAAGTAAAATCACCTCCTAGTACACCTTCTAATCCAAGTGTGTAGCGCAAGGTGATGATAGGTGAGTTGATGGCTCCCAGAGTTTGTCGTTGATTATCGTTTTGGATCCATCGCTCGTCCCTTCC
>JANQPK010000129.1 GCA_028289505.1 Cyclobacteriaceae bacterium | reverse complement strand
ATGCGCCGTACCGGGAGCGGTTACCGAACCCCATCTGGCGGACATACCTATATGGGACCGATAGGCAGGGGCCCCACCTGGACCGACTTCAGCGGGGGCAGAGGTACTTTTGGAGGCGGCGGCGGATTCGGTGGTTTTGGCGGTGGGAGCTTTGGTGGTGGTGGTGCCGGAGGAAGTTGGTGATTATTTCTTTACCACCAGGCAACTGGCCAGGATGTCGTGCAAGCCTTGTTTTTTTTCGGTAAACGCGATCATCAGGTAACCAATGGAGAAAACTGCGGAAGAAAGGAGTTTTCCAAAAAACCTACCGCTGGCTTGTGCAAAGTTTACCCTTTTCCCTTCAAGATTGGTCACTTTTATACTAAGTGCTAACTTTCCCAGCGTACCTTGGTAGCTGCTACTCTCCATCATGGCATAGTATAGCCAGGTGATTGCTAAAGCCGCTAATCCAATTACCAAGGAGTAACTTACGAAAATCATCTGGGCAGCAGGATTATCCAGGTCTTCCAAGATTCCGTAACTTATTCCCATAATTAACATGGTAAATGATACTAAACCCCCAATCACGAATCCAACCACAAAGTGATCAATAATGTGCGCGGCAAGTCTAAGCCAAAATCCAGCATAGAGGTTTTCAGTAGGTGAGGTACTTTCAAGGGATTCCATAGTCTCATAAATTAGCAATAAATGGTCTTGAAACAAACTACCTGCTAACAGAAACCACTAAGGTAGACATGCATCTTTGATCATTTACATTTATTGTTTTTAAAGGCTCGATATGGTGCAGCCAATAGCGTTGATTTAATTGACGGAGTATACCCCTGCTTAAAAGGAATCGTTCTGAGCCATCTGGCAGCCAATAGCGGCCATCTACTAGTAGTTTAATTTTATTCTCAATGCCGATGTCGCTGGCCATTCTAAGAAACAGTATTCCATCATAGCTTAGGCATCTTATTAACTCATCAAACATCTGGTAGAAGTGGGTTTCATTTTCGGCAAAGTGCATTACCGCGCTGGAAATAATCAAATCAAAGTAATGATCTGGATAAGGTACGTTGGTCAAGTCACCAGTCTGGAAATGATGCTTCCCCAAATCAGGCCGGATGGATGCAGCGATGAACTGAACCGCCGAAATTGCCATAGGATTTTTATCAATTCCAAATACAGGATACCCTGCTCTTAAAAAATAGATGATGTTTCTGCCTTCACCACAACCTGCATCCAAGACCTTCATCTTGCGATGGAATCTATTTTTCAATATTTGGTCCAGTAAATAGATGTCCAAATTGCCCAAATATTGGTTTATTGATGATAACTCCATATCGCCAATTTCTAATTTCTAACTTCTAATTTCTAATTTTACTATTGAGTAATTTTAAACCTATGCGGATAATCCGAATTGCGGTTGCAATTTTTTTATGGTCAACTTCTTTTAATGGTTTTGCTCAGGCAGCTTTCCTAGCTGCTCCCGATCGATTGCAAAAAGGTGGACCATTACCAGAAGGACTTCAGTCAACACGTTCAGCGGTATTTATCAAGGTCAACCCCAGCATGGCATTGGATTCAGCAGGATGGTATGAAATGGCACAGGTATTTCATCAGGCATTGGTGGATTTGCATATTGATGCAGTGGTTTATTACAGATGGCGCGATCTTAATTCAGGATTTGATGCTTCTAATTCCTACATACAGGCTCTGGCCGATCGGGAAGCAAATCAATTCATCATATTGGAGGTTCAGGCAGGATCCTATCAGATTTACATTATTCCTTCAAACACGGAGGGCCAGGAGCTATTCAGTGCTGATGGGCAGGCCTGGCATATCAGCGGCAGCACTCTTGAAAATGCCACTGAAAATTTAACCCAGATTGTTAATCGATCTGGGTTGGAGATAGCGAATTTTCTAATTTCAGAGTCTCCTGAGTTTTTTGTGGATACACCCATTTTCAAGAAAAACCGTTTTGAGTCTTTTCAACCAGATCTAAAACTTGATAAGCTGGCGGTACCCTTATTCGATGGTTTAGATCCTGGGGATACTAACAGCTTGGCAGATCAAGAGATCCAAGTAATTTGCAACAACCAGTATCCATTTAAGTATGAGATAGTAGGTGCCGAAATGGATGAGGACCTGATGAAGAAAGCGGGGTTTCAATATGTTTTGAGATACCTATATGCCGAGGAGTCAACCCTGTTAACGCTGCTGGATTACGAGTTTCATTCAGAAACCCCCAATACTTTTGGCTACAAGTTCTATTTCAAACACCTGATCACTGGCGACATTTATTTAGGAGACAATTGGGATAGCCGTCCGACTTGGCAAGAATCACTGAATGTCCACCTCCAAAGCATGAAACGAGCTTTGAAGGTGGAGTGACCCCAAAATATTCTACTTAATATTTGTACAATCCAAATGGTCGGAAGATTATTCATATTCATTTGCTTTGATCAGAAAATATCAATTTATTTGGTGTCCATCGTAAAACGCTCTCGTATGTCTCAGGCAAAGACAGGAAGATTTGATCTGGTCATGTTGGTCGATGATAATGATACTTACAATTTTATCAACCGACGCATTCTGGAAAAAAAGCAATTTGCTAAGAACATACAGGTTCAAAGCTCTGGTATTGGAGCGTTAAGTTATCTGGAAGAAAATCTCGAGTCACCAGGAAAACTACCTGATATCATTTTTCTGGATATCAAAATGCCCTTGATGAACGGCCATGAGTTCCTATTTAAACTGGAGCAAATAGTTGAGACTGTCAATGGCACCAAGTGCAGGGTAGTAATGCTCTCATCTTCCGGTGAGGAGGAGGACCTTCGACAATCTAGTGAGTTCCCCAGTGTGATTAATTACATCCAAAAGCCATTAACTTCGGATGCCTTGGATGCGTTGTAGTTTAGGCACTGCAAAACTCAGTAGCGGCTTATTCGTACATTAGAATTAACAAGCTGCTAATTCCTAACCAATCCATCCTGAAATGGTGAAAAAGCCATTGAATAAACTCTTGTTGATCTTTTTGGCAGTGTTTCTATTGCCAATTTTCATTTTTACGGTCTATCAAATCAGTACCTTAAATGAGAATGAAAGTGTATTAACAGAGATTTATGACAAGCAACTGGAGGCGATATTATTTTCGGTTAACCAGTATTCACAGGACCTTGTGGATGATTGGGCGCAGGAACTGTCAGAGGCACAAGCAGACTCGAGTTTTACCGCCGAGCGAGTAAAAGAATTCCTGATGGAAAACGAATCTGTACAATACATGTTATGGAGTGATTCGATGGTGCAAGAAACCTATTTGTGGTTTCGCGCTGAGGAAACTGGTAAAAAGGTAGGTCAGGTTTTACGGGATACTCTAACCGGAAGACAGCAGGAACTGGCTAAACTGAGATCCTATCAAATAGAAGGTTATATAAGAAAAGAACCGTTGGGTAGGTTGCAGTTAGATGGTGTATTGTCCGGCAGAAGTGGATTGCTTTTTTTACTGGAGGAAGGACAAAAGTACCAGGTTTGTTTGATGGTGCTTAACCCTGGGTTGTTCATCACCCAAAACTTAGCACAAAAGATCCAAGCTGTGGCTCAAGAGAGCTTTATCATTTCAGCCTATGATGACACCAATGATCTTCAAATAGTCCTAACCGATAGTATTGTCGATCAGGTACCAAATAAAAGGCCACTATGGCTATTGCCGGATTACTCCTTAGGTATAGTGCTGAAAGGCGAGACCATTCAGGATTTAGCTGAAGACAGGACTATCAACAATCTGCTTATCCTATTAGGAGTAGATCTAATTTTGCTGGTTGGATTATTCCTGATTTATCGCAACATGCAAAAAGAAATCAAGCTGGCGCAAATCAAGTCTGACTTCGTTAGTAATGTGTCTCATGAAATACGTACTCCCCTGGCACTGATCAGCATGTTTGCTGAAACGCTTGAAATGGATCGGGCAGCAAACGAGCAGAAGAAAAAGGAATACTATTCAATCATACGTCATGAATCCAACCGACTGGCTTCTATTGTAAATAAGATTTTAAGCTTTAGTAAAATGGAGGCTGGAAAAACTAACTATGATCTTCAGCTGGAAAATCTGACAGAGGTAGTAGAGGACATTTTAAATACATATGAATATCATTTGAATTCCCTGGGGTTTAATTGTAAGTATACGCCTAATGGATCCCTGCCAGAGGTCAGTATCGATAAAAATGCAGTATCTGAGGCGGTAATAAATCTGCTGGATAATGCCATAAAATACGGTGGTGGATCAAAAGAGATTGAAGTAAGGCTTGGTCGAGATAACAGCCACGTTTATATAGAGGTTCAGGATTACGGTTTGGGTATTAGTCCTGAAGATCAGAAGTATATATTTGATAAGTTTTATAGAGTTCCAACCGGTTCCGTACATAATACCAAAGGCACAGGTCTGGGGTTGACGCTGGTGTCATCAATCATGAAAGCACACGGTGGCACGGTAGAAATAGAAAGCCAGTCTGGCGAAGGAAGTACCTTTAGGCTGGTTTTTCCCGCATAAAAAGAGAATCAGATGAAACAAATATTAATAGTTGAAGACGAACCTAATATGAGACTAGGTCTCAAGGATAATCTTGAATTTGAGGGATATCAAGTTAGTATTGCTACCGATGGTAAACAGGGACTAGATGAAATTGTCAACAATACCTATGACCTGGTGTTGCTGGATGTGATGTTGCCAGAATTATCGGGATTTGATGTCTGTAAGATTTCTCGCGAGCGAGGTATCAAAACACCGATTATTTTGCTGACTGCCAAAGGTGAAGAGATTGATAAGGTTCTGGGACTAGAACTCGGAGCTGATGATTACATTACTAAGCCATTTGGATTGAGAGAATTACTAGCCCGTATCAAGGCTGTATTACGACGTGGGCCTGATAAGCAACAAAGCCCAACCAAAGTCTCCATCGGAAGAATGACGGTAAACTTTTCCTCATATAGTGCTGAGGTGGAGCAAGAGCCTGTGAAAATGTCTCATAAAGAGTTCGAAATCCTGAAATACTTGTGGGAACACCGTAAGCATACGGTAAGTCGTTATCAATTACTGGAAGACATCTGGGGCTATCATGAACAACCCACAACCCGTACCGTTGATAATTTTATTCTAAAGCTCAGACAAAAGATAGAGCAGAACCCCGAAGATCCTCAGATAATCCTCACTGTCCATGGCGTCGGGTACAAGATGTTGGAGAATTAATAGCAGGGAGCAAGGAGTGTAGAGCATGGAGCGTGAGACCTGCGACCAGTGACCTGAAACCTGAGATCCGCAACCTGCGACCAGAGGCCAGAAAATATCCTTTTACATGCTGGTGACATTTGGTTACATCAGTTTACTAGCACATGACAAATGATTTGGTTCCAGCCCGTTAATAGGGTTGTCAATTAACAAAAGAACCAAAATCAAAACGAAATGAAAGTGTTAGTAAAATCTACCTTGATGGCCCTGCTGGTATTAACTTCTAACTTACTGTTTGCCAATGTGGAAAATCCACCTGAAGCCTTAGTTTCAGTAAAAATTCTGGAACCGGGCAAGATGCAACTTGCCTACTACGGAAAAAGCCCTGAGAAATTGATGGTTAACATTTATAATGAAGACAATCAACGGATTTTTAATGAGACTATTCAAAGTGAAAACGGCATTAAGAAACCCTATAATTTAAAAGAGCTTCCATACGGTGAGTACAAGGTAAAGGTAAGAGTGGATGGCAAAGTATCTATGCATAAAGTAATGCATGAAGCACCGAAGTTCCCGGGTAAAGTAAAAATGGTAGCCACTGCCTGTGAGCAGGGAAAAATCAAAATGTTGCTGATGAGTCCATACTATAAGAATTTCAGACTGAGGATCTATGATGAAGACAATGAATTGTTGTTTCAACAAGACATTCGCCAAAAGAATAATTATGGCCGGGTTTTCAATTTTGAGGAGCATAAAACTAAATCTGTACGCCTGGTATTGAGCAGCGATAGGGAAATCCTACAAAGAAAAACTGTTAATCTGTAAGTGGGGTTATGGCCTGGGAAGCCTCTAGTTTCCTGGGCCTATTTTTAGTTTGATGACATTTGATGACATAACTTTACTGAGAGATGACAAATAGAAATTACCGCGGTACTAATTTTAAGCCCGCTTTGATTAAAAATGATTATTTAAGACATCCACAGAACATGTGGATTTAGTTTGGTAAAGCATGCCCTATTCTCCACTACGGGCATGCTTTTCTTAGGATTCTTCTAATGGTATCTAAACAACGATCAAAAGCTTTATTGGTGTTACTTGGACTGAGCTTTCTCAGCATCAATTTAATGTCACTGGATTGGGAGTTGCTGATTAGCCTCCAGGGTAGATGGAAATTTAATATCGGTGACGGAAAGGATTGGAAAGAACCCGATTTTGATGACAGTAATTGGGAAACCATTGCGGTACCCGCCATGTGGGAGAATGAGGGGTTTCACGGATATGACGGATTTGCCTGGTATCGAAAGATGTTCAATGGCACCTATCTGCCCAAAAACCAGCCACTTTTTATTTTTCTGGGATACATAGATGATGCGGATGAAGTATACGTTAATGGAAATTTGGTGGGTAAATCTGGTTCCTTTCCCCCCAAATTTGCTACTGCCCACAAGGCTTTCAGGAAATATCTGTTGCCTGCTGGGTTCATAAACTTTGACGGTAATAATATTATTTCTGTTAGAGTCTACGACAAA
>JANQPK010000127.1 GCA_028289505.1 Cyclobacteriaceae bacterium | reverse complement strand
AGCTGCGGATACCGAGTATGACTGGCCCTGGTATGGTAAACTGGTAGGTGCTTATTTTAACGGGCACCCCAGTGATCCCAATGTAAGACAAGCCACCTGTAATGTTATTGACCATAATCATTTGGCCACCGATTCCTTAGCCGATTCCTTTCACAAGCGCGACGAGTTCTATAACTACAAGAATATCAATCCCGATATCCAGGTACTGGTTACTATAGATGAGACTACTTATGAAGGTGGTACAAATGGAGATTTCCACCCCATGACCTGGCACCATCAGTATGACGGAGGCCGTGCTTTTTATACTGGTTTTGGCCATACCGATGAAACCTTCTCCGAGCCTGAATTTCTACAGCTACTATCTGGGGGAATTGCCTATGCTATTGGAGAAAACAAACCGCTGGATTATTCATTGGCCCGATACGAACCTATGCCGGAAGCCAACCGTTTTACCAAAACGGTATTAGAGGATAACTTGTACGAACCCTTGGAGTTGGAGGTACTTCCCGACGGAGATATACTGTTCATAGAGCGCAGGGGTAACCTTCGTAAATTTAAGCAGGAACTGGATTCAAGCA
The DNA here is from genome assembly GCA_028289505.1 of Cyclobacteriaceae bacterium. Lineage (GTDB taxonomy): Bacteria > Bacteroidota > Bacteroidia > Cytophagales > Cyclobacteriaceae > SZUA-3. The sequence goes on along the minus strand of JANQPK010000127.1, from coordinate 16,938 downwards.
TTCTGGTACACGATTTTGACGTATACATCGGGCTGGGTAGAAACGGAAGACACGAAGATGGGCTGCTGGGATTGGCACTGGATCCCAAGTTTACTGAAAACAATTGGATCTATCTTTATTACTCTCCCAATGGAGATGAAGACGTACAAAACCTGAGTCGGTTCGAGCTTAATGGAGACCAGTTGAATTTAGAGAGTGAGATCGTGATGTTACAAGTGGGTGTGCAGCGGCAAGAATGTTGTCACACCGGAGGATCCATCGAATTTGGTCCGGACGGCAACCTCTTTTTATCTACCGGAGATGATACTAATCCCTTCGAATCAGATGCCTTTAATCCAGTGGATGAGCGGCCTGGTCGTGAACCCTGGGATGCTCAGAAGGGGCCATCAAATACTAATGATCTCCGCGGTAAAATCCTGAGAATAACCCCACAACCGGACGGCAGCTACAGCATTCCGGAGGGCAATCTCTTTCCTCCGGGTACTCCCAATACCAGACCGGAAATATATGTAATGGGATGCCGTAATCCTTATCGAATTGCTATTGACAGCAAATCAGGTTATCTGTATTGGGGCGATGTAGGACCAGATGCCAGGGCGGATGATGAAATCCGGGGTCCTAAGGGAATTGACGAATTCAATCAGGCCCGAGAAGCAGGATTTTTTGGTTGGCCATACTTCACAGGCCCCAATTACGCCTATGCTGATTATGACTTTAGTACCCGAACTGCAGGTGTCAAGTATAGTGCAGCAGAACCGGTTAATAATTCACCCAACAATAACGGACTTCAAACACTGCCGCCAGCTAAAGAAGCCTTCATATATTATGGCTATGCAGATTCTGAAGAATACCCCATATTGGGAAGTGGTGGAAAAAATGCCATGGCTGGTCCGATTTACTATGGCGAATATTTTCCTGATGGTCCTAATAAGTATCCAAAATACTTCGACGGCAAACTCCTTTTTTATGATTGGATCAGAAGCAAGATCTTTTTCATTACTCTGGACCAAAATGGAGATTTGGATAAAATCGAACCTTTCTTACCGGATGTAGAATTTAACAATCCTATGGACTTTCAGTACGGACCTGATGGTAAACTCTACTTGTTAGAATACGGAACCGGGTGGTTTACCCAAAACGTAGACGCACGCCTGGTCCGATTTGACTATGAAGCTGGAAACCGCGCACCTATCGCCAAAATTAAAGCAGATAAAGTAGCCGGCGGTAGCCCGCTAACTGTACAGTTCTCTTCAGAAGGAAGTGTGGATTATGACCAGGATGCCTTGACCTACCGTTGGGAGTTTTACAAAGGAGCCTCGTCGGACCAGGCACATCCGGAATTCACCTTTAATGCACCTGGACGGTATCAGGTACAGCTAACCTTGACCGACCCTGATGGTGCCAGCACCACAGAAACTATTGAAATTCAAGCTGGAAATAATCTACCCGAGATAGCTTTCGAGATTGCCGGTAACCAAACCTTTTACTGGGAAGGTAGAAACATTAATTACCAGGTAATGGTCACTGACCAGGAAGATGGTAGCCTGGCTGCTGGCAGTATCAGTCCGGATCAGGTATTAGTCACCACTGAGTACCAGGAGCAAGTTACCAAGCAAGCAGTTCTAGGGCATCTTGTGGATGATGAAGCTCAACACCAGGTAACTGGAGCTACGCTGATCGCAGATAGTGATTGTAAGTCATGCCATGCTCCGGATAAAAAATCTATCGGACCAAGTTATGTCGATATCTCCAACAAGTACCGACGACGGGATCGTGATATCGCTATCCTGGCCAACAAGGTAATCAATGGTGGTAGCGGGGTTTGGGGCGAAACACCCATGGCAGCCCACCCATCCATTAGCTTAGAAGATGCCCGGATGATGGTCACTTATATTTTATCTTTTGGAGAGGAAAAGAGCTCGCAGTCACTGCCAGTAGAAGGATCTTTTACTCCAAACAGGAATCAACAAACACCTGGCAATGGTATGTATTTGCTCAAAGCCATGTATACCGATCGGGGAACTGATGCCGTAGGGGCATCCACCAGTCAACAAATTCATGCATTCAGGAGTAATCAGGTGAAAGCGGTTGATTTAGATCAACAGCAGAACATGCAGATCTTTAAAACCGATGAGTCAGAGGTGGTATTGATCTCAGGTCCAGGTTATCTCTCATTTAATAATATAGATCTCACAGACATTCGGTCTATTGTAATTTCAGGATATCTAAACGGCCGGGATAGCAATCCTTTGATTGAGATTAGACTGGATAACCCTGAAGGAAAGAAAATCGCAGAAACCACTTTATCCTCAGTAGGTAAAGAGGTAAGAGAAGGTATATTTGCTGCACAAGCAGTGGCCACACTTGACTCTATTGATGCCATGCATGATCTTTATTTTGTAATGCGGGTCTCTGAAGCATCAGGCTCGGGAGGAGGACTGGCTACCATAAAATTCAATCCATGAAGCAGGTTGCGGTGATCGGTTCAGGCACTATGGGCAATGGTATTGCCCATGTGTTTGCCCAGTGCGGTTTTACGGTGTCGTTGGTGGACATAGAAACGGCCACACTAGAGAAAGCATTGATCACCATCTCCAAGAATCTGGACCGGCAAATCAAGAAGGAACTGATAATTGAATCAGACAAACAAACAACCCTGAACAACATCGGCACTACCACTGATCTGGTTCAGGGTGTTTCAGATGCAGATTTAGTGGTAGAAGCTGCCAGTGAAAATTTGGAGGTCAAGACTGCCTTGTTCGGACAACTTGACCAATTAACCCCGGAACACTGTATATTGGCCTCTAATACTTCCTCCATTAGTATCACTAAAATTGCTGCTGCCACCAAACGTCCCCAGCAAGTAATTGGCATGCATTTTATGAACCCTGTACCAGTAATGAAATTGGTGGAAGTGATCCGTGGATATGCTACCAACGATGAGGTTACTTCAACTATCATGAAACTGTCCAAACAACTGGGTAAAATACCGGTTGAGGTTAATGATTACCCGGGTTTTATTTCTAACAGACTTCTGATGCCACTGATAAACGAGGCCATTACTTCCTTGTATGAAGGGGTAGCGGGAGTAGAAGAGATCGATACCGTGATGAAACTGGGGATGGCACACCCTATGGGCCCGTTGCAGCTAGCTGATTTTATAGGATTAGATGTTTGTTTATCCATAATGCAGGTACTGCAACAAGGATTTGGCCAGTCTAAATATGCACCTTGTCCTTTACTGGTCAACATGGTAAATGCAGGCCACCTAGGCGTGAAATCAGGACAGGGTTTTTATTCCTGGGATCACGGCGGAAAGGAATTAATTGTGTCCAATTATTTCCTTAAATAACACAATTTTACTATATTAGATGTTCGACCGGCTGTTTTTCAGCGAATAATCTACCATGAACACTAGTATTTTACCACGAACTATCATCCTATTATTGGTGTCGATCTCCGTCGGCTACTTCGATATTTCCGCACAACAGAAGCCCGATAAGCTGGTAGAAGATATGATGGAAACTGCGGTATCACAAATGAACGATGGGGATTATGAGTCGGCAAATTTAACTTTCAGAAAGATTCTAAAGCTCAATAAAGTGTTACCTGATGATCTCAGCTATTTGTTTGCGGAAACCTTATACATGGTCCACCAAATTCACAATAGCCGAAACTTTCTGGATAAATACATTAGACTGGTGGGATCAAATGGGCGATACTATTCCCAGGCTATGGATCTTAGACACTTTCTGGACGATGAGTATGAACTGATATTGATGTGTAAACTCTGTGATAATAAGGGATATCGATTAATTACTTGTGACACTTGCGAGGGTAAAGGTAAGATCACCAATACCTGTTATTCTTGCCGGGGAGTGGGCATTACCCGCTGTGGGACCTGTACCGGGGAAGGTGTCACCACTTCATTTAATGCTTTTGGTGCCTTACAATATCAGACCTGCCACAATTGTGAGGGAAAGGCGAAGGTAATATGCAAGCAGTGTGAAGGGAAGAAAGTACTAAGTGACTCTTGTCCTGCCTGTAATGGCACTCAAAAGAAGCCAGGCAAGGAGATTTGCGAGCACGAAACCACTGCTTTTGGAGTTCGCCATCGTATGATCGGAACCTTTGAATAGGGATCGGGCGGGTTATTTACAGAAACTCTCGATGGCGGTCTCTGCTTTTTCTACGTTCAGTGCTAGTGCTTGTCGGTAATCCTCACAAGCTCCACGGCTTTGCTTGAGGTAGGTCTTTAGTGCTCCCCGATAAAGGTAGGCTTCTCCAAATTCTTCATTGAGGGTAATCGCCTGATTATAGCCATCCATAGCCTCGTCTATCTTACCTTGTTTGTGATGTGCCCTGCCTATCAGAAAATGTGCTTGAGAACTTTGTTTGTGGTACTTAATAGCCTGATTGAAGAAATGTAATGCCTCATCGTAATCTTGTTTATTATAGTAATAACTACCCACGCTGAGATTGGCCTGCAGGTTCTCCCCATCTTCCTCTAATACCGCAACAAAATCCTTAAACGCCAATTCGTGTAATTCCATCTCCTCATAAGCTCTACCTCGATTATATAAAGTCTTGATATCGCCGGGATTGATTTCCAGGTAGTCAGTGTAAGACCTAATAGCCTGTTCATATTCTCCTTGCTGGAAAAAGAGATCCCCTTCCTCAGAGGCTTGCTCACTACAGCTGAACATTAGAGCCAGGGCCAAAAAATAGAATAGTTGCTTCATACGTGAAAAAAGGAACGTAAAATTAAGCCATTTTTTGATAACACGGTGATATGCTGTTATCAAATCCCAAAAAACAACTATCAAATAGCAGTTAAGCGCCAATCACTAACCTTCAAAATCAACGTAAGTAGTCGGCCCAGTGTTTGATGCTTGTTGCTTGAGATTTGCTATTTGATTTTTAGTGTTTGTTTAGGCAGCTTTAGCGTGTCTAAACTGCTACATTATTCTCCCTCAATGCATCATTCAAAGAAGTCTTTCTATCAGTGCTTTCTTTTCTTTTGCCAATGATCAGGGCACACGGTACCTGAAAATCTCCTGCTGGGAAACTTTTAGTATATGAACCGGGTATCACTACTGCCCTTTCGGGGACAAAACCGCGATACTCCTTAGGCTCAGAACCCGTAACATCTATGATCTTGGAGCTGGAGGTTAGGGTTACATTTGCTCCCAGAACCGCCTCCTTGGAAACCCGTACCCCTTCCACCAATATACAGCGGGAACCAATAAAAGCTCCATCTTCCACGATTACCGGAGCTGCCTGAACCGGCTCCAGGACCCCACCAATACCCACTCCCCCACTAAGATGGACATGCTTACCGATTTGAGCACAACTGCCAACAGTTGCCCAGGTATCCACCATGGTTCCACTATCAACATAGGCACCAATATTGACATAGGATGGCATCATGATCACCCCGGGAGCTACAAAACTTCCATAACGGGCTATCCCATGTGGCACCACCCGAACTCCCAACTGATCATAATTGCTTTTTAACGGGATCTTGTCATGAAACTCAAATGGGCCCACCTCAATTTTTGACATTTTCTGAGTAGGGAAATACAAGATCACCGCCTTTTTCACCCATTCATTTACTTGCCAAGACCCTGCTACTGGTTCCGCCACCCTTATGGTCCCTTTATCCAGCTGTGTAATGATCGACTCAATGGCCTCTACAGTCTCTGCTTTTTGAAGAAGTTCCCGGTTATCCCAGGAAGCTTCGATGATTTCTTTTAATTGAATAAATTGAGTTTCCATTTTAAGAATTATATGTCAGAAAAAGTTGTCGCTATTGCCTCTGTGCTAAAACCAGTGGATGATACCCGCATGTTCGAAAAGTTGGGGCTTTCGATCCGCGAATCAAAGCAATACCCTGTTAATATCATAGGCTTTGAGTCAAAAAATCCACCAGTGGTGGAGGGCATAGGTTTTCACGGGATTTATTCCGGGTCCCGACTTGCCTTGACGCGATTACTGGTTCCCTGGAGACTTCTGTTCAAATTAATCAAAATCAAGCCCCAGCTCCTTATTGTCTGCACTCCTGAATTACTAACTGCTTCAATTGTATACAAACTGATTTGGGGTACCGAGCTGTGGTATGATGTTCAGGAGAATTACCAAAAAAATGTGCAATATCAATCAGTTTATCACTGGTTGATAAAACCCCTGCTAAGGTCGGCAGTTTGGCTGATAGAAACAGGATCACAACCTTTTATTGACCATTATTTGCTGGCCGAAAGAGGCTATTTAAAGGAGCTATCCTTTATCAATGGACAAGCCACGATATTGGAAAACAAATTCAAGTCATTGGGGATTACAACTAGGCATGCTGGTCATAAGCTTCCCTTAAAACTGATCTTTAGCGGAACCTGTTCCAGACCAAATGGCATCGTAGAAGCCGTTTTACTGTTACAGCGGCTTTATGGTAACCATCATCAAGTCCAACTCGACATTATTGGGCAGTTTCCCGACTCTAGTTTGCACCAACAGATCCTAGAAATGGCCCGTGACTACCCAATATCGGTGATTGGAGATGGTTCATTAATATCCCATACCTCCATTATGGAATTGGCTGCTAAAGCTGATTTTGGACTGGTGGCACATAGACCTGATCCCAGCACCGATAATTGTATCCCTACCAAAATATACGAGTATCTAGGCCTTAGATTACCGATGATCTTACAGCGTCAGCCCCTGTGGGAAACAGTAGTCAAACCTTATCAGGCCGCGTTGTTGATTGACTTCCAATATGCTGACCCCGATGTAGTCTGGGAACAAATGCAAAATACCAAGTTCTACACCAGCTTACCAGGACCTGAAATCACCTGGGAAAAGGAATGGGAAAAGTTGCTGAAGAAGCTTTAGGTCTCTGGTCTCTGGTCTCTGATCTTATCATAACAATCTGTTCGATCCAAATTCACAAATTCTAATTTCTAATTCTTTACTGCTTAAAATTATTTTTAGATTGACCTAAATTTTTATTATTTTTGATACTAAACCCAGAAAACGGCCATGTTGAGTTTAGTCGAAGAAAATTATTTAAAAGCCATCTACCACCTATCAGAAGGTGGTAAAGAGCAGGTATCGACCAATGCTATTGCGGATGTGATTAGAACCAAGCCTGCTTCAGTCAGTGATATGATTCAACGATTAGATCGCAAAGGTGTAATAAACTATACCAAATATCAAGGAGTTAAAGTTACCAATGAAGGTAAGGAAGCAGCGTTGAGTGTAATCAGAAAACACCGGCTGTGGGAAGTTTTTCTGGTGGAGCATCTCAATTTCAGCTGGGATGAAGTTCACGAAGTAGCGGAACAACTTGAGCATATCAAGTCTCCGTTGTTAATTGAGCGGCTCGATAAATTTTTAGGGCAACCTAAAGTTGATCCTCATGGTGATCCCATTCCCGATGCCAAAGGGATTTTCCGCGCTAAACCACAACAACCTTTGCAGCACTTATCCGAGGGAAGCCTAGCGGTAATCAGAGCGGTTAAGGACACCAGTTCGGCATTTTTACAGCATTTGGATAAACTCGGTGCTCACCTTGGCACCCAGGTGAAAATATTAGAAAAAGTTGAATTCGATAATTCCATGCAAATTCAACTTGATCAATCACCTCCAGTTTTCATATCTAACCAAGTGGCAGAAAACCTGTTGGTTCAGGAAAAGTGATGGCCCGGATTAAAACTTTGGGATACCTGTTGCTACTACTGGGGTTGTTGGGATGTCAGCCAGCACCTGTCGAACTCTCCCCGGAGCTGAGCAAAGTAGTAACCACCACCGGAATGATCGCCGATGCTGTAATCAATATTGCCGGTGATTCATTATCGGTAGAAGCCTTGATGGGTCCCGGGGTAGACCCCCATCTATACAAGGCCACCCAGGGTGACCTGAAGAAACTACGTGAGGCAGATATAATCTTTTACAATGGCTTATTGTTAGAGGGAAAAATGGGAGAAGTATTGGATAAACTGGGGCGCCTAAAACCTGTTATTGCAGTGGGAGAAGCTATTGACACTTCATTTCTCTTGGCTAGTAGTCGTTACCCAAATGCCTACGACCCTCATGTATGGTTTGATGTAAAACTTTGGCAACAGGTTGTACAAAGTATCAGCTATACCTTGCAAGAGATTGACCCCGGAAATGCCACATATTACCAGGCCAATACCACTGAATATTTGAGTCAATTGGACTCCTTACACCAATGGGTCACCATACAGCTGGCAAAGGTTCCTGAAAAACAACGTGTACTTATCACCGCTCATGATGCCTTTGCTTATTTTGGAAGGGCCTATCAAATTGAAGTCCGGGGTTTACAAGGACTGTCTACCGTGACTGAATTCGGGCTAAAGGACATTACCGATCTGGTACAATTTATTATTGATCGAAATATTAAAGCGGTCTTCATTGAGACTTCCATCTCCGAACGTTCCATCAAGGCAGTAGTGGAAGGTTGCCGCCAACGTGGACACCAGGTGATTATCGGAGGCAGTTTATTTTCCGATGCCCTGGGAGATTATCAAACCCCTGAAGGAACTTATATAGGGATGGTAAATGCTAACGTGATCACCATAACCAAAGCGCTGCAATGATACATCAAGTACAGAATCCAATTGTAGAATTACACGATCTTACGGTCTCCTATCTCCAAAAACCGGTACTGTGGGGAATCGACTTAACCTTACCCGCAGCTTCCATAATTGGTATTATCGGACCCAACGGAGCCGGGAAGTCTACCCTACTCAAAGCCATGATGGGTCTAATTGAACTCAGCAGTGGCTATGTCAAAATTTTTGATCAGGACCTGGATAAGGTACGATCAAGAGTATCCTACGTGCCCCAGAAAGAATCGGTTGACTGGGATTTTCCGGCATCAGCCTTGGACGTAGTGTTGATGGGAAGGTATGGCAAACTTGGACTGTTCAACAGACCACGCAAAGCAGATAAGGAAGTAGCTATGGAATGCTTACGTCAAGTAGATATGGTAGACTTCGCTAAGCGTCAGATATCTCAGCTATCCGGAGGTCAACAACAGCGTGTGTTTCTGGCCAGGGCATTGGCCCAGGAAGCCGACCTCTATTTCATGGATGAACCCTTTGCCGGCGTGGATGCAGCTACCGAAAAAGCCATCATTAATTTGATGAAAACCATGTCTAATCAGGGTAAAACTGTGGTGGTAGTACATCACGATCTTCAGTCCGCCCAGGAATATTTTGACTGGGCGGTTTTACTGAATTTGAGATTAATTGCCAGCGGGCCAGTAGATCAGGTAATGACCACCAAGTTATTGCAAGAAACCTACGGCGGTAAGTTGACCTTACTAGCTGAGGTAGGTGAACTGTTGACCAAAAAAGAATTCCCCAGTAGGGAAAAGCAGTGGGAATAGGGAATATGGGAATGGGGGAATGGGGGAATGGGGGAATGAGGGAATGGGGGAACATTTGAACATTTGAACATTGTAGATTGAACATTGTAGATTTCATATCCTTATCTGATCCTAACGTTCGCTTTGTAGTGATTGGATCTATGCTATTGGCTGCCAGCTCTGCTATTGTTGGCTGCTTCACCTTACTGAAGAAAAAAGCTTTAGTAGGAGACGCGGTGGCTCATTCCGTACTTCCTGGTGTTTGCCTGGCCTTTTTACTTTCAGGGGTAAAAAACCCAGTTTTCCTAATCATTGGAGCCTTTATTACCGGATGGCTGTCCCTGGTATTAATTGATTTCATCACCGCCCGATCGAAAATCAAAGAGGATACTGCCATTGGGTTAATTCTTTCAGTTTTTTTTGGTATCGGTATATTGATGCTTACTGTCATTCAGAAATCAGGAAACGCTGCGCAAAGTGGACTCGACCATTTTCTGTTTGGTCAGGCGGCTAGTTTAGTGGGAATGGACCTGATTGTGTTCAGTGCAATTTCTTTAATCCTAATCATTGCGGTAGTGATCTGCTATAAAGAGTTGGCCATTATTGCCTTTGATGAGGGATTCGCCCAAAGCATTGGGTTTCCTGTCAGGGCATTGGAATTGTTGCTCACCACCTTGACCGTACTTGCGGTGGTGACCGGTATACAAGCCATTGGGGTGGTATTAATGGCAGCAATGCTGATTACCCCAGCCGCGGCAGCAAGATTCTGGACCAGCAATCTAAAAGTAATGATCTTGCTAGCTGCAGCACTAGGCGCATTGTCAGGCTTAATAGGTGCCTACATCAGCTATTTGGCTCCAGCCATGCCTACTGGACCATGGATTGTAATGGTAATTTCCCTGATCGCCATACTGAGTTTTTTTCTGGCTCCACAGAAAGGAATTTTGGTCAGATGGTTCAAGCAGAAGAATTTCCAAACACAAATGTTAGAGGAGAACATTCTCAAACTTTTCTATCAATTGGGTGAGATAAATGGCAATTTCTACACCCCACGGACAGTGGAACAAATTATGGAACGCAGGCCCTTTCAGGATTTCCGATTGAGAAAAGGACTAATCAAACTCAAAAGACAGGGTTATTTGGAGTCTACCTCGCAGGGATGGGCCTATACTCAAGCTGGTAAGACCAAGGGTCAAAGGATCACCAAGTTACATCGGCTTTGGGAGCTATATCTTACAGAATACCTGCGTATTGCACCGGATCACGTACACGAGGATGCTGAAACCATTGAACATATTATTACACCAGAACTGGAAAAAAGACTGGAGGAAAAACTAGAATACCCCAGACTGGATCCTCATCAATCCGAGATCCCCTACCACAAATAATCTATGGATGCATTTTGGATTATACTAGCCGGATTATTAGTAGCCATCCCCTGTGGATTGCTGGGTTGCTACCTAATCCTGCGCAATATGGCCATGGTAGGAGATGCGATTTCTCATGCAGTCCTGCCTGGCATCGTCATTGCCTTTTTTGTGAGTGGATCCAGGGAACCTGTCAGCATGTTGCTGGGAGCAGGTATACTGGGCATCATTACTACCTTTATTATCGAGTTCTTCCATGCTAAAGCTCGCTTACAGACCGATGCGGCAATTGGGGTAACCTTCACCTGGTTATTTGCATTGGGCGTTATTCTAATCTCTGTATTTGCTGGAAAGGTCGATTTGGACCAGGATTGTGTACTGTATGGAGAAATCGCCTATGTACCCATTGATTTATGGATAACCAGCAGTGGAAAGATTATGGGCCCTAGGGTGATCTATATCATGGGAGTGGTCTTTTTGGTAGTCCTGAGCTTTATTTTGGTCGGTTATAAGGAATTATTTCTGACTACTTTCGATCCCGCCTTTGCCGCTGCTTCTGGTATTTATATCAGTGTCTGGCATTATCTGTTAATGGGAGCAGTGAGTTTCACTACTGTGGGTGCTTTTGAGTCAGTGGGTGCTATCCTGGTGGTAGCCTTCTTGATCGTTCCTCCGGCCACCGCTTACTTATTAACCGACAATTTCAAGAAAATGATGATCATCACGGCAATCCTGGGATTTATGGTCTCATTTGGAGGCTATTATTTGGCTGTCTGGTTAGATGGATCCATTGCTGGAGCTATGACTGTGGTAGCTGGATTGTTGTTTGGGATTGTTTTTGTACGACAGTTGGCAGGGAGAAGGATGAGTTATGGGTTATGAGTTATGGGTTACGAGTTGCGGGTTACGAGTTGCGGGTTACGAGTTACGGGTTGCGGGTTATGGGTTGCGAGTTACGGGTTACGGGTTGCGGGTTGCGGGTTGCGGGTTGCGGGTTACGAGGCATGCCTGCTGGCAGGCCGGGATTAGGGACAGGCTCCATATTCTATGCTCCCTGCTCCAAGCTCTATGCTTCTGTTTGATAAATTACCTATATTATAATTGGTGAAAAATCTTCTCTTCTGGCTACTGCTGTTAACTTGTCCAGTTTACGGACAAAACCAGTTTGCACTGGACAGCATAAAAGTGCATAAACTACTGGATCTGGGTGGTGAGACCGCTGGAAGTGCCCAATACGATAGTGCTTATTTTTATTTCTCTCAAGCTGAAACCTTATCTCGAGAGATAGACTATCCTCCAGGTATTCTCTCAAGTATATTAGGACTAGGTTTAGTGTACCAATACCAACAAGAGTACCAACAGGCTCTGGATCATTACCTTCAGGCAGAGACTATTCACCGGGAAATAGGTTCCCACCACGCAGACCTGGGAGCTTTGTACTACAAATTGGGATCGGTTCGCGTAGAGCTGGGCGATCATTTACAAGCTCGAGCCAATCTGCTGAAGGCACTGGAATTGCAAACGGCCACTGACGATTCCCAGCCATCCGTAGCGGACAGTCACTACCAACTGGGTCGGGTATATCAATATTTTGAAGAATACCAAAGTGCGCAAAACAACTTTATGGCGGCGCTTCCAATCTATTTAAAACATTATGGTGAAAATGGCTCCAAGCTGGCGGAACTTTATACTGGTCTTGGGAATGCCCATGATGTACTGGGCAATGTGGATCAGGCAGAGCAATACTATCAGAAAGCGGTAGCCATTTACATGGAAAACCAAGGGGACCATTGGAACATTGCCTACCCTTACAGCAGTTTAGGATCCTTATATCTAAAGACTAACCGCCGACAACAGGGATTAAACTACTTTTTAAGATCCTTGGATCTTTGCCACAAAAACAGACAGCAGTTAGCGCAATTAGAAGCTATCAACCAGCATGCTTTAGCCAAATACTATCTGCAGGCAAGGGAATACCAAACCAGTAGGGAACATGCTCAAATGGCAGTTGATATCATACAGCAGTCCTTTAACCAAGAACATCCGAGTATTGGTGAATGCTACAGCATTATTGGCCAGACCTACATAAAAGAAGGCGACTACCATACTGCCGATGAATGGTTTGAAGAAGCCAGAAAACTGGTAAAAAAGGGATATGGTGAGAACCACCCTCGGCTGGCTGAACTTTACCTTGAGCAATCTACAGGGTATCTGGATACTCAAAAACATGTTAAAGCCATTGTTGCTGCTCAGGAATCCTTACTAGCGATATCTGAAACTTTCAACACCCTTGACCCTAAAACCAATCCCACTGCCGATGAGGTAATGGATGCCAATCTATTGGTTAGAATAATCAAGCTTAAGGGGGACATTTTTAAGGGACATGCCAGTCAAACCAACAGACAAGAAAACCTGGTATCAGCTTTAACACAATACCAACAAGCGGCCATTACTCTCGACCATCTGAGGAGAGGATATCTTTCGGAAAGCACCAAACTGTTTTTGCAAAATCATGCTCATCCCATTTACCAAAGAGGTATTGAAGTAAGCCATCAACTATTCAGTTTGAACCAGTCAGAAGAGTACTTGCCAAAAACCTTTTTTTTCATAGAAAAAAGCAAGGCCTCGCTGCTCTCTGAGGCACTGCAAAAATCCATTGATAATCGCGTAGCAGGAGTAAGCCCACAGCTACTGCAGCAGGAAATGGATTTAGCATGGCAACATAAGTCGCTTAAGTTGAAACTAGCAGGAGCACGAATTGACCAGAGTGACTCCACTAATCGGGAAGTCAAGCAGGCATTATTCCATTGCAAAACCCAGATAGACTCCTTAGAAAAAGTTATCCATAGCTCCTATCCAAACTATCATCAATTGAAATATAATATGGACATATTGGAGTTCGAGGAAGCACAGAGTCAGGTACCCGATGAGGCAGTGGCTTTATCCTTTTTCGAGGCTACCGACAGCTGGTATTTACTGGCATTAGGAGAAAGCTGCTCTTTAGCCAAAATCAGAAAATCTGATTTATCAACCTCCCATATAGAGCGTTTCCGTCAGAACCTTGCCAATCCTGAGAGTAATCTGGATTCGCTGATCTCTCAAGGATATCATATCTATCGTGAATTATTAGCAGAGACCCTGGAGCAACACCATGGAAGTAGGCAGTTAATCGTGTTGCCGGACGGAATCCTTCATTATCTTCCACTAGAAGCCCTGGTTTCCACTGAAACTAGAATTAACAAGCCTATAAGCTTACCTCAATATTTAGTTCAGAATTTTAGCATTTCCTACCGGACTTCCATGACCTTATTCGCAAACCAACCAAAAACAGGTGGTTACGATCATATTTATATGGGTTTTGCACCCTCTTATTCGACTCAGGGTCAACTAATTGCTGGTGATTCGCTAACACCTCTAAAGCGTGCACAATCGGAAGTTGAGCGGGCTGGAGATATGTTTAACGGAGAAAAGTATTTGGACCAACAGGCCACTGAGTTTGCGTTTAAGAACCGTGATGTCTCCGCTTCTATTCTTCACCTGGCATTGCATACTTTAGTAGATGATCAGGATCCACTTAATTCCAGGTTGTTATTTTCTCAAGATAGCCTAGAGGATGGGAACCTTACTGTTCATGAGATCTACCAGCTTAAACTAGATGCCGAGTTGGCAGTACTAAGTGCTGGCCATACCCATAGCGGTAGGATAGGAAAGGGAGAAGGCATAACCAGCCTGTCCAGAGTGTTGATGTTCGCCGGATGCCCAAATATTTTAATGAGCCTGTGGCAAGCTAAAGATCAGCCATCCAGTATAATAATGAATACTTTTTTTGAAAATTTAAAGAAGGGACTACCAAAAGATGAGTCACTACAGGATGCCAAAATCAAATACCTTTCCACTGCTGATTTAGCCAAGGCACATCCGGCCAACTGGGCTACTTTGGTACTATTCGGTGACTATTACCCACTTTCAAGACCGAATAACCCCTGGCTCTGGGTTGGCTTGGGCGCATTGTTCTTGGTGTTGGGTGGATTGTATTACCAGCAAAGACAAAAGAGAAAAAGGATGATGGAGAGAGCGCTAAGGGAATGAGGGACGAAGGGAATGGGGGAATAGGGGAACATTTGATTAGAGATTGAAGATCGGTATTGAAGATTGAACATTGAGCATTGAACATTCAACATTGCCAATTGTCCACCAATGTAGTATTCAGCACCATTCTAATTATTATTTATCACCCGCACTTCCTAAATTTGGCAAGGTTATTGAAACATTTTTTATAATATCAGTATTTTTAAAATATGAAGGGCGTGATATCAAAAATCATAAAATGGGAGGCCTTGATGGGGCTGTTAATGGTGCTAGGTGTATTTAATGTACCAGCCTCAAGTCAGACCAATGGGGACACGGGAGGAGAGATAAAGTGGGTGACCCTGGATGAATTACAGGAGCTTAACAAGAAGGAACCCCGTAAGGTCTTTATCGACATCTACACCACCTGGTGTGGCCCTTGTAAGCTGATGGATAAAAAGACCTTTGCCAATCCCGAGATTGTGCAGTATGTTAACGACAACTACTATGCGGTGAAACTGAACGGAGAGGGCAAGAAAAAAGTCAACATGTTCGGCAAGACCATGACCGAAGAGGAGTTGGCTTATGCTTTTCAGATCCGTGGCTACCCCAGCACCGTGTTCATGACCGAAGAACTACAGCCCTACCAACCGGTAGCCGGCTACATTCCTGCCAAGGAGTTTTTGCAGATGCTGAAACAGTTTAATGAGTCTTAGACGTTCATTTCTTTTGAGCCCAAAAGAAACGAACCAAAGAAAAGGCTTGCGCTGTTGAGAAATTAGCTAAAAACCTCCGTTCCAAGCTAAAATCATCTAAAGACTTTCGTATTGGTTAAGATGATTTTTTAACGCTTTTCACTTCAATTTTCTTGACGCTATTTCTCAAAGGCCCATTTGGGATTGAAGATTAATTGATCAATAGATTATTGATTTTTGATTTGGGTGCCAGATATCATCAATCTTCAATCAATTAATCTCTAATCTATTAATCCCCCCTCTCTTTTTTATTTAAATTGATACACCATCAACACCCTATTCAATGCTCCGACTGCTCCTGCTCACGCTGTTCCTACCCTGGTCGCTACTGGCCAATGATCCATCACCTATTTTTCTGGAAGCTGAAAGCTTCTCAGACCCGGGTGGCTGGGTGATCGATCAGCAGTCCATGGATGTCATGGGTTCCCCTTACCTGATGGCACATGGCATGGGTATTCCGGTGGCGGATGCGGTTACTGAAGTCACTTTTCCGGGTACCGGGCAGTACCGCTTGTGGGTGCGCACCCGTAACTGGACCGCGCGCTGGAGTGATACCGCTGCCGGTCAATTTCAGGTGTTGATCAATGGCAAACCCCTGGACCAAACTTTTGGCACTTCCAGTGATCAATGGTCCTGGATCGATGCAGGAACGGTGGATATCGACGATCTACAAGCTACCATCAGCTTGCACGATCTTACCGGCTTTAATGGCCGTTGTGATGCCTTGTATTTTACCCCTGATACCAACCAGATACCACCCAATAACCTGGAAACGTTGGATGCAATGAGGGTCAAATTGCTGGGATTGAGTGCGGAACCGGAAATCAAGCAGTTTGACTTTGTGGTGATCGGCGGTGGTATGGCCGGTACCTGCGCCGCCATCGCGGCCGCCCGCCTGGGTGTACAGGTAGCCCTGGTGCAAAACCGGCCAGTACTAGGTGGCAATAACAGTTCTGAGGTCAGGGTACATCTTGGTGCCCGCATCAATCTGGAGCCCTACCCTGCCCTGGGTAACCTAGTTAGTGAAATTGGTCCCGATCAGGGTGGCAATGCCCGGCCCAAGGATTATTATGAAGATGACAAGAAACTGCAGGCGGTGCTGAACGAACCCAATCTTTCCCTGTTCCTCAACACTCACGCCAACCAGGTGGAAGTCCAGCATAACAAAATTGTGCAGGTGACGGCCGAGAATACCAGGACCGGAGAAAAAACCACCTTCAGGGCCCCCTTATTTGCGGACTGCACCGGCGATGGCACCATCGGTTTTCTGGCAGGGGCGGAATACATGACCGGCAGGGAAAGTCGTGATACTTTCAACGAACCCACTGCTCCGGAAAAAGCAGATAACCTTACCATGGGCATA
>JANQPK010000106.1 GCA_028289505.1 Cyclobacteriaceae bacterium | reverse complement strand
CTGGAGTGAGTATACTGACCACAATGGCAGCAAACAACAGGGCCAGAATGGGGTCGATTTTCAGCCAGAGGATACAAATCACCACAATGGCAATTCCCAGAATTAGCAGCAATAAAGGACTCATAGGATGTGGATTATTAGTTTTGGTTTGGTTTTAATGCATTTACCACCGGATTGGCATGAATTCCCAATCAGGATAGAGTTTTTTCATTTCTGAGGTATCGTCGCGCCTCTTGATGCCGCATTTGACATAATTTTCATGCAGCTGTTGCAACATTGCCCGGTCCAATGAGATGCCCAGGCCAGGCTCAGTAGGGACAGCTACTTTTCCTTCTTCAAATTTCACCCGGCCACCTTTAATAACCTCTTCGGACTGCCAGGGATAGTGAGTATCCAGATCGTAGGTTAAATTGGGAATGGCTGCTGCCATATGAACCATCGCGATCAATGAAATACCCAGGTGACTGTTGGAGTGCATGGAAAGACCCTTGCCAAAAGTTTCGCAGATCTTACCCAAATAGACTGACGCTCTGAGCCCTCCCCAGAAGTGGTGGTCACTGAGAATAATATCTTCGGATCCTAGGGCAATGCTACCGGGAATATCCTCAAATGAAGTAGTACACATATTGGTTGCCAATGGCATATTTAAAGCTTGTCTGACTGTTGCCATTCCCTGTTGACCACGGGTTGGATCCTCCAGATATTCTAAGATCCCTTTCAAACTTTTACCGTATTTAATAGAAGTCTCCACTGACCAAACCCCATTGGGGTCGAATCGGAGCGGTACCTGGGGACCGAAAGCTTCACTTAAGGCGTGCATAGCGGCAACCTCCTGCTCAGGTGGGAATACGCCCCCCTTTAGCTTGATTGAATTGAACCCGAACTCCTCGAACATACTTCTGGCTTGATCTACTATTTCCTGAGGATTTTCAGCCCTTGCCTGTCGCGCGGCGGCCCATCCGGTGGCATTAGCATCGATATGATGACCAAAGACACCACCCGCTCCCTCTGTCTTATAGAATAGGTAAGCACCAAAAGGCACATAATCCCTGCAACGACCTCCCAATAGATCCACCACCGGTCGATTGCAAACTTTTCCTTGAAGGTCCAGACAAGCCACCTCTAAGGCGCTGTACACATGGATCAACTTTCGATCATCCCAAGGATTGTCTCCCCGGACATCGTGTTCCTGGTGACCATAACGTTGGAACAGGGTGGATTTCAATTTGTTTAGCTGAAATGGATCAGATCCCACTACAATCTCTTCGGATTGCCTCAGTAATTCATCGATATCAACATTTCCAGGTATCTCACTGATCCCGGTAATATTATCTTCACTAACTAGCTCAATGATAGTTCTAAGCGCATAAGGGGCATGAATTCCTACAGAATTCAATAGCGGTGGATCGGTTATGGCAATCGGGGTTATCCGTAGTTCTTTTATTACTGGTCCTGTCATTAAAGAGATTCGATTATTTTTTTGAGTTGATCTTTACATTGTATTTGGGCTTGTGCCAGCCCTTGAGGAGTCACTTTATCTTGCTCAAGATAGTTGAGAATCAATGCTTCGGCTTCCATATAAAGCTTAGCAACCTGAGCCACTTTTTTAGCGATTTGAATTGGTATGGTGGTAACTCCATTACAATCACCATGAATCAGATCACCACTGTTAATGGTGATACCTCCTACTTCAACTACTTCACCGATTGAGGGAAATCGACTGTAACCATGTGAACATACCGTGCCGTTGGTAAACACGGGAAAATTAATGGATCTCACCTGATCCAGATCCCTGCCGGTTCCACTGGTGATAAGCCCTTTTGCTCCAAATTTTTGGTAACTGGTACACATGATTTCACCAAAGGTGGCCGCTACAGAGGGCTTGTCCAGGTCTTCAAAAACAACTATAGCCGGACCTGGGAGTTGAGAAAAACTGGCCACGTGTTGCTCAAGGCCCCCGTAGCTCAAGTCTTTTCTTGGGGTGGACCCCCTGAAGGTAGCAGTGGCTGCGTATCCGACCATTGGTGGCATCTCAGGGAAGCACGCAGATATGCTTTGATTCATATATCCTGCAGTTCGTGGCCTCACATCGAATAGTTCGATCACATTGCAGATGGTAGGGGTGTCGAACTGTTCCAGCAGTGCTAGATCCTGTGGGGTGATTTGATCCATGAGAAACCAAAAGATGCAAATTTTTTTTACTATCCCAAAGACAACTTCTGCACTATTTTTGGATTTTTGTTAGCTTAGGGAAACAATCGAAAGCTCTAAACCATTACTCTATGCGCAGAGCCCTGATTGGTATTGTGTTAGCTTGTACAGCATTCCACGGTTGTTCTAACCTCTATTCTCAGCAGCAGTTAGATTTCTCTTCTTTACAACGAATTTTTCAACAGGAGTACCAGATCTCCGTTTATGCGGAAGATCGGCTTGCTGGGAATGTGGCAATACCTGAGTCCCTTAATCAGTCAAAAGATTCCATTTTAGCCTATTTGCAAAATCAGCTTAACATCAAGCATATCTATTACAACCACCTGGTGATCATTTTATATTCACCTGGGGTAACCAAGGAGCCCACCACACCAAATCAGAACCAACCTACTTACAAAGTTCAAGGACGTCTGGTTGATGCACAAACCGGTGCCGGTATAAATAGTGGATCAATTATCATCTCCAAAGCCAATGTACTGCTAAATACGGACCCATCGGGGTACTTTGAACTGGAGCTGCCAGCGGGGAATTACAGTCTCAAGGCATTGGGACAGGGAACCTTTGAAACCAACATGGAGCTGTTATTGAATAGCGATCAACAGCTTAACATTGAACTATTTGAAAAGACCATACAATTGGAAGAGGTGGTGGTATCTACCAAAGTCCAGGATGTAAATGTGGTCAACTTGCAACCAGGTTCAACCACTTTAGGTATTGAGGAAATTAGCCGGGTACCTGCGTTGCTGGGAGAGGTGGATGTCTCCAGATCAGTGATCGCTTTACCTGGAGTTAGTACCGTGGGAGAAGGAGCTACCGGCTTCAATGTAAGAGGAGGCAATATCGATCAAAATCTAATCCTGATGAATGGAATGTCCTTGTTCAACAGCTCACATCTGTTAGGTTTCTTCTCGGTATTTAATCCTGACCTTCTAAGTGATTTCACGCTTTACAAAGGCCTGATCCCAGCGGATAAAGGAGGGAGAATATCTTCGGTACTAGATGTTAAGCTAAAGGGTGCCAGCAGCGATTTTTTTGATGTCAGTGCTAGTATTGGACCCATTAACAGTAAACTATATGCCAATTTACCTGTTGTAAAGCAGGTCAGTGGACTGGCTATCGGGGTAAGAGGTGCATACCCTAATTACGTGCTGCGATCATTTCCTGACCAAAGCCCCATCAGTGATAGTAAAGCTAGCTATTACGATTTTACAGCTCGATATGATCATCAAATCAGCGAAAAAGGAATATTATCTGTAGATGCGTACCTCAGTGGTGATGAATTCAGGCTAAGTGCAGATACCACATTCAATTACTCGACCACCTTATTGGGAATAAAATACATCACATCACTTTGGGGGAAATGGCAACTCAACTTAGCTGGGTTTTCCTCCCAATATCGCTCGGGATTAGAAGATCGCACCATCAATCGAGAAGCAGATTTTGAAAACGGAATTTCGCAGTATGCCGCCAATTTAGGCTTAAGCTATCAGGATGAACGATTTCAACACTCACTGGGGTTTGAAGCTAATTATTACCACTTTACCACCGGGAAGCTAGTTCCTGCTACCGACCATTCAGAGATTGAGACCGATCTGCAGCCTAATAGAAAAGCTTTCGATGTTTCAATTTATGCCTCGACAGCAATACAAATAAACTCACGGATCGGAGTAAGATTAGGTTTACGTGGTACTGCCTTCAATAACCTTGGACC
>JANQPK010000446.1 GCA_028289505.1 Cyclobacteriaceae bacterium | reverse complement strand
ATCCTCCTCTGCCATATTATAAAGACGATGATATCTGGCGCAAATGCCTGTTCTGATACCTCCAAGCTGCTTTGAGTACCCAAACCCCACCCACATACCAAATGAGGAGCTCTTTGATTCGAAAGCCGGGCCTTCTATGGTGGTGACAACCTCATTGTTATTTCGTCTGATTACCTGGGTGGTTCTTTCAGAGTCGCTATTAATAAAGAAATCAAAGTTACCTCCTGCCTGCAAGAAAAGCGAATTGGTCCCAAAGGGTACAATATATTTGAGAGAGATGGGTAACGAAAGGATGGTGTATTCCATTGAAGTAGCGTGTGTCTCAATTTGGCTCAGAAAAGGATCTTCCTTGTATCCTTCATACTCTGACTGGAAGATATGAGCTTCAACTTGCATGCTCACCCGTCTTGAAAATTGAGGTGCTGAAAAATCCACGAAAATCCCGAAGAATGGGTCCGAAGAAGTGTAGGATCTTTCCAGGTGATCGTACTGTATATAACGTATAAAAGGTTCAATCTCAGTCTGAATCATTCCTGCCAATATTCCAACCTTGGCTTTAGCCCATGGCTGGTCTTTTTTATAGATAACTGGACTAGTACCGGTACAAGTATTGTACTTGGTAACCAACCTAGTTAAATCTGTTTCGTTATGTTTTAATGATTTTAGTTCTACTTCCCAATCCTCTGCACAATCACTGATTAAGTATGCCATAGTGTGTAAATACTCGCGATTCTGGGTGGAAGCATTTTGCTCGGTTGGGGGTATTAATGTGTGTAATTCTTCATCCTTCCGCACTATGTAACTATTCGGAGATTTGTATAGACTGAGTTTACCTTCTACTAAAGACTCTACAAAACGCCCAGGCTCTACTCCCGAGATGAACAGCTTATATCCGGTAACCGCATAACCATTAATCTGCGATGGGGAATAGGTGGTAACATTATCGCCCAGTTTGAATTGACAGTGCTGGTAGCGCTTAGCACCTGTTTGAAATTTAACTTCACCACGAAGTGTATCCCCGTCGTTTTTGATGATGAATCCATCTTCATAACCTCCTTGGCCATAGGATTGAAGTATGCCGCAACAAAGAGCTATTGAGATTAGCCAAATTTTGCCCATTTATAATAAGTTGATCATCGATTCGAAAGTACCCTAATCAAAAGCAACATTCCAGCCAATTTTGACGATTCTATTACATGAGACTAATTGTTGCTCAGAACATAAGTCTCACCAAGTCCATTACTAACAGCAGGCCAACCAATGTGAACTGAATTTAATATTGTCATAATTAAGAGTCCACCACTCCTATCAATCCTACCCATTGGTTAATTTTAGTCACCAGGTTCTCGGCCAGTAACATCACTACGATCACCAGGATGAAAGTGATGATACCATGATACGCCCCCAGAAACAGTACTTCTTCTCCAAAGGCCAGGTCAATGGCACCTAAAATCACAAATTTCGACCCGAACAAAACCGCCCACAAACTAAACAGCTTTAGAAACTTGTTAAATGTGCCGGATCTCTTATCAAAAAATGCACTAATTCGGTGTTCAATACGAATGGTAACACGCAGCAGTACCTGTAATAGAATGGCGGCAAGTAGTGAAATGGTGAATGAGTCAATAATCACATTTTCCCAGTACTCATCAAAAAGATTAAGTACCAGTAAATCAATCAGTACCGCGGTGAAGAATCTGACAAACCATTGCTGGTTCTTGGTGAAAGTTACATGGGTAGTACTGGGTTGACTATCTGGATGGCTCATAGTGAGCTAAAATATGGATTTCTTAAAGCATTCAAAAACCACCGCTCAAAGCACGTATTCACGGGTAACACCTTCTACCTCCAATACAAAATCGGCCCCAAATACCTTACCCGGAGTTTGAAATCCAGCGACGTATCTTCCCTGGAGAACTTTGCGCACCGCCCCTAGGGCAGTTTCGGCAGTCCATTCCACACCTGGTTCAGGACCCCGGATCCTGGCAGAAGCTCGATTATTCTCTGGGTCTACCACTTCTCCCCATACCAAAGTGTGGGTTTGAGAGCGGGTTTGAGGTTGGGGGCCGGGTTTGATTTTTTTCTTTAAATAATTACGGGCAAATTCGAAGTTGAACAACCAGCGCCAGCGTTCCAGCATTTTCATTTTGCCATGCAGGTGCTTTGGCAGTACTAGGTAGTTCTCGATATCAGGGATCCCAGTACTATGATACGCGGTAAATACATCTCCCCAGGTGATTCTGGTGGCAGTAATCGCACCACTACCAAAATCGATCTCCCTGGTTTTGATAGCCTTTCGGGGTTTTACCAACTCCCCCTGGCGACGTACCCGATTTCCATAAGGGATTAATTCAATAACAGTGCGTTGAGTGCCTGGCGGTAGACCACCAGGCCCCATTACCTGAAAGGCAATGGCCAGCTGAGTAGCAGAGGGTAACTTGTTTTTGAGGTATACTGCCAAACAGTCTGTGGGTACCACATCAAATCCAACGGCCGGCATTAACATAATTCCTTTATCCAATGCCTGCTGATCCTTTGCTGCCAAACCCTGTAATACTGGTAATTCTCCTGTAATGTCCAGATAATGGGTTTTTGTTCTCAAACAGAAGTCTACCATTGGTTGATAAGTGTGCATGAATGGACCCGCACAATTCAACACCACTGGTACCGAGCTAAATGCAGTGTGCATTTTAATTGGATCATCCAGAGTGAAGGCCATAAAGTCTTGCTCCAACTCCCAGGCCAGTTTGTCCAACTTGGTCTGATTACGACCGGCCAACAAGGGCCGGAGTCCGGACTTGACTGCCTTGCGGGCAATCTCTTCTCCAACGAATCCAGTAGCTCCGTAGAGCAGAAAGTCGCTCATAATTATTTTTTTGATGCAGGATCGATGTTACGAAATAATTGGGTATCCTTAAAATCGCACCGAGGCGGTGCCCCAGAAATTAAAGCTGGCTGGCTTCCACCCTGGAATGTACATGGTATCCAAACATTCGATCTTAAACCCATAGGTTTCAATCAAGTTTGGTATATCTCGATTTAAGTTGCAACCACCGCCAAGTTTCTTCCAAATGGGGTTCAAGCGGTTTTGCCATTTCTCCACGGATTTATCCGGGGCTTTACCATGCTCACAAAAAATCAGCTTGCCACTTGGTTTTAACACCCTTCTAATCTCATCAAATGCAGGTTCTAACTCCGCAATGGTACAAAGCGTATAGGTAACTACCACCGAATCATAGACCTGGCTCTCCACCGGCATACTCTCCGCACCAGACTGTATGAACTCCACCGGTAATGTGAATTGTCCAGCTTGCTGCTGGCTCCTATTCCACATTTCCCTTGAGGGATCAATCCCGGTTACACGATCAACCTGATTCTGATTATAGAACGGCAGGTTTAAACCTGACCCGATACCAATCTCTAACACTTTCCCCTTAGCTAACGGCACCACTTTTTCCCGCTGCTTCATGGCGGGGTTTTGGCTACAACCAAAATCAATAATCTTGGGGAGTAGATATTTACCGTAAATCCCCATGTCTTTTTACCATTAATTATACTCCTGTTTCTCGCCAACTTCTGGATGCGGCGGAGCTCAATACCGCTTCACAAACCTTTTGGGTTTCTAAGGCCTGTACGAAGGTTGGGTGGCAGCTATCACCGGTTTCCAAACTTTTCAGAAAGTCTGCCACCTGGTGTACAAAGGTGTGTTCGTATCCGATGGAGGTTCCCGGTATCCACCATTTATCCATGTAGGGTTGGTCACTATCCGACACATGAATGGATCGCCATCCACGAACTACCGATTCATCCCGGTGGTCAAAATATTCTAGTCGAGTCATATCGTGCAGATCCCATTTGATTGAGGCGTGCTCACCATTTATTTCGAAAGTGAATAATGCCTTGTGTCCCCGGGCATAACGTGTGGATTCGAACAGGCCCAGAGAACCATTGTCGAAGTGGCAGTGAAAAATGCAGGCATCGTCGATCTCTACTTTTTGCACCTCTCCGGTGGACTGATGAACCCTCTCTTTTACAAAGGTCTCGGTTACCGCTGACACCTCATTGATACCACCATTCAACCACATGGCGGTATCGATACAGTGGGCCAACAGATCACCGGTCACACCAGACCCAGCTACCTGGTGGTCAAGTCGCCATAAGCCCTCTCCCCCTTGTGGAAGCTCAGGATTTATGGTCCAATCCTGTAGAAAATTAGAGCGGTAATGAAATATCTTCCCCAGTTTACCTGAATCAATCACCTGTTTGGCCAAGGTAACCGCTGGAACCCTTCTGTAATTGTACCACACCGTATTTGGTACTCCTGCCTTTTCCACCGCTTCAACCATGGGCTGAGCCTCCGCCACGGTTCGTGCCAAAGGCTTTTCGCACAATACCATCTTTCCTGCCTGTGCCG
>JANQPK010000434.1 GCA_028289505.1 Cyclobacteriaceae bacterium | reverse complement strand
TTCGTAATAGTACAACCACTTACCTTCATTGATACCATTTTTCACCAGACCACTTATCTTTAACGCACCATTCTCGTAGTATTCTTTATAAAAGCCTTCGCCATCTTTAAACAACCCACGACCTTTAATGCTGCCATCTCCATAATAAAGATGCCAATACCCATCCTTGCGGCCGGCTCTTTCCGTACCTTGTGAGGTCAGCACTCCCTGTTGGTCATAGTAAGCCCACTCACCCTCACTGAGGCCACTCTGGTAAGTACCCCTGGCAGAGAGAATATTATTGGGATGGTAAAACTCCCATAATCCTTCTTTTATCCCATTGATGTAGCCCCCTCTACCCTGTATGGTACCATTTTCATAATAGTACTCCCAGGCCCCTTCATTTTTATCATTGACTTTGGTCCCAGAGGCCTTTAGCTTTCCTGAATTGTAGAACTCTTTATATTCTCCTCGATTGTCCTGGTAGTAAATTTGGGATTTCAACTGATTGCTTTCATAAAACCAGTTCCATATGCCGATTCGTCGACCTTGTTTAAATTCACCTCGTGACTTTAGACTGCCATTCTCATAATAGTATTGCCAAGTACCCTCTTTGATACCGCGGTATAGTTCCCCCTCCATACTGGGACTTCCATTTTCATAAAAGTACTGCCAATGACCATAATTCTGATTATCGCGTATCTCACCGGTCATTTTCATATTACCATTTTCGTAGAAATACTCCCAGGTTCCAACAGGCTTATTAGCCAGATAGCTGCCGTGTTCCCTTATTTGACCGTCGGCATAGTATGAGGTATATGGCCCCTCAAGTTGTTGCGTTCCTGATTTGAGGTAATACTCTTCCTTTATTTTGGTTTGGTCAGGATCAAAGTAGGTGACTATATGAGACTCCTGCGCTAGCACCATATGAGGTACTCCAATCAGGAATACAAAAAAAAGTAGTAAGAGTCTCAAATCTGGTGGTGCCTCTGAAACCAAGCGAAATTAATCTCAGGACTACTAATCGCGCTGTTTTATAATATGTAAATTTGGATAATTTGAAGTAAACAAAATAGCGAAATGTCATCTAATACCTTACAGGGAGGCGGTTCTGGGGCAAAATCCACTGCCAGAGACAATTTTGAATCTCCTGACTTTTACCAACTGGATGACCTCTTGAATGAGGAGCAAAAACTGATTCGTAGCAGCATTAGGGACTTTGTGAAAAAGGAAATATCGCCGTACATCGAAGACTGGTGTCAACAGGCAGAATTTCCTGATGGAATTGTAGCTAAATTTGGTGAGATAGGAGCCTTTGGGCCAACCATTCCAATCAAATACGGAGGCGGAGGATTGGATTACATTTCCCATGGATTAATTATGCAAGAGATTGAAAGGGGTGATTCCGGGATGAGAAGTACCGCATCCGTTCAAGGATCTTTAGTGATGTACCCCATCTATTCGTTTGGTACGGAGGCACAAAAACAACGTTATCTACCCAAATTGGCCAGTGGAGAAATGCTGGGTTGCTTTGGACTAACGGAGCCAGACCATGGATCAAATCCAGCGGGAATGACCACCCATTTCACTGACCAAGGTGATCATTTCATGCTGAATGGTTCAAAAATGTGGATCTCTAATGCACCAAAAGCGGACCTGGCGGTAGTTTGGGCTAAGAACGAACAAGGGCGGATTCAGGGGTTGATAGTAGAACGAGGAATGGAGGGATTTACCACCCCTGAAACTCATGGAAAATGGTCGCTGCGGGCCAGTAGTACCGGAGAACTGGTCTTTGATAATGTCAGGGTCCCCAAAGCGAATCTGCTGACCGGTAAAGATGGACTGGGGGCCCCACTGATGTGTCTGGATTCCGCCCGATATGGGATCGCCTGGGGAGCACTGGGTGCTGCCATGGACTGTTACCATTCAGCCAAACAATACGCTCTAGAACGGATCCAATTCGACAAACCCATTGCATCTTTTCAATTGGTACAAAAGAAGCTTGCCGAAATGCTGACAGAAATTACCAAGGGACAACTGCTAAACTGGAAACTAGGTAAAATGATGGATCAGGGCACAGCCACCACCGCTCAAATCTCTCTAGCTAAAAGAAACAATGTAGCGGTAGCTTTGGATATAGCCCGAGAGGCCCGACAAATTCATGGAGGAATGGGCATCACGGGTGATTATTCTATCATGCGACATATGATGAATCTGGAATCAGTGATAACCTACGAAGGAACCCATGATATACACTTGCTGATCCTAGGTAACGACATCACCGGAATCCCCGCCTTTAGTTAGTTCCTGGAGCCGCGAAGCCTTCCTTTTAGCTTCAGGATAGCCACAGGTTTTTGAGGGTCATCAGTGAAAACGGTAACGGTTTTTTCCTGATTGCCCAGTCTTTCATCGGTAATAAATCTTACAGGAATTTCGGTAGATTCTCCTGGATCCAACAAGTATTTCTTAGCATGGACCTGAATACAGTTACAATTTCCGAATACCTTCTTCAGCTGTAACTTGGTCTTTCCACCGTTGCGAACTGGGAATACTACATTTACCGTATCACCTTGTTGCTTTATCCCGAAATCAATTTCTGTCTTATCAAAGCGGACCCTAGGTGATTCAGCGGATATCTGGGTTGGAATATCCAGCACTGTGGCGGTGACATTAAAGTTTTTCTTAGCATCGGCTGTCTCATAGGTGAATATGGCAATATCTTCATTAAAAAAGCCCAAATCATTCTTTGCAGCCACGTCAAAGTGTAGCCACATTTTGCCAACAGAATTCGGTTTCAATGTGTAGGGTTCGTAGGTTACTGTGAGGTGATTTGGTCCCACCATGTCATCCGAAAACACCAAGATCTGATTACTTTGGTTGTAAACGTCGAAGCTTTTGGAATACAGCGCTTTTTTGGTAATAGTGCCCAAATCCAGGTGTGTGCTTTTTACTCTTAGAGCCCCCAGAGTTATTGGAAACTCTTCCTCAATGGAAGCAGCTGCCGGTCTTACAAAGCCACGGATGGTCAGGCTACTAGAATCACTGCTTTCCTTAAAATACACTTGGGCGTACTTTTCAAATGGACCAGGTCTGTTATTGGGATCAAATTCGATGTCTACAAAACCTTGACCTCCTGCAGGGATGACATCTGAGGCCCAGTTGGATGAAGTACAACCGCAACTGGTTGTCACCTTGTCTACCATCAGGGGATCAGCGGATTTATTGGTAAAAGTAAATCGATGGGACACCGGTCCCCGGTTATCAATAATAACTCCCAGGTCAGCGACAGGCTCCTCAAAGGAAATTAAAGCATGTTGCGCCTCCACCAGAATTCCTGATAGGAATAGGGTAGTAAGAAAAAAAATCCTAAGGATCATTAACGGCAAATATGCTTAAAACACTTGAATTTAGAACATGAAAGTAACCTGTTTTACAGTTGATGTAATGTTATAGCCGATTTCCTGCCAACAGCATACATTAACAAAATATTATCTTGACATTATCAAATTGTTTAACAATTTTTATCACCCTTGTCAAAACAACCGAGGTGTTTTCATGCAAATTGGTCATCTATATCAAAAGATCGATAGCGTCATCGACGAATCTGATACCCTTGGCGGAGTACAGATTGAATCCAAGAAAGCCCTGGCAATGGCATATGCCAACTTGCTATTAGAAGATCCCCGGATGGTAACCATAGGTCATCTGCGAATTTTGGAAAGAGAGCTTAGTCCACAACAGGTATGCACTTTAACCAAATTTCTGCTCTCTCACTCAGGTAAGCACAGTGATATTTTCATAAAAACCTTTGAAGAAGTTTTTGGCGCTTGCCAACCTTCAGATAGCGCGGCTTAAAGCAACCATCAACCCTGTAAGCTAATTTGGTACATGGCATCTGAGCAAGCCTTGATGGTAAGCCGAAGTTGTAGATAAGGCTCTCCGTAACCATTCATCAGACCGGAGTGTTGGCGAACTTGCTTGGCTGGAATCAGGTTTGGAGCATCAATCAATCCACAATAATGCCAGCCTACAAATTCTGGACGGGCAAATGCCCCTTCGAAAAATTCTCTGGTCCACTCGGCCCTTTGCTCTACGTTGTCGGCTATTGGACCATATGGGCGGGGCATGTTCGGTGAGATCATAGTAAAGGCAGCATCACCATTGATGAATGGTTTATCAGTAATCTTAGACCACCGGTCAAGGCCAGATTTCTGGTAATCCCATCTGCCATACATTTGGTACAAAACCAGATCAGTATATTTACTGGTCACTGACAGCAAAGCATCCACCGTGTCGGTATTTGCATTTAATTTATCTCCTACGAACAGGTGAACAGGGTCGTAACGACGGATTGCCTCACTAGTAGTCTGATAGTACTTGCTCACTACCAGCTTCAAAAACTCCAGGTTGTCACGAGTTTCCTCCCCATTCGATAGGTCAGTATTAAGTCGCCAATTCACAGTCCACTCCAGCTCATCAAAGGAGCTGAAATCAGCCGAGTATACTAGGTTAAAGCGGTCTATCTGTCCTTGATACAACCTACTCATTAGTGCTACATAGGCCTGCTTCCCTGGAGCTTCCGCACTTAAATTTCGCAATCGTCGAGGCCAACCTATTCTAGCTTCTCTAGGAGCGCCTCCAATAACATTCGGCCGCTCACGACAATCCTCTTCTGTAAAGAGAGGGCAATCGGTCATGGCATATGCTATTAGAAAAGGGTCATTTTTTGCTGGCAGTGCTACCTCCCTGGCTATTCTATCGCACCTTTTCCAAAAGACCTTAGAAAATACATCAACAAAACTATCATCTGGCACTTCTTGCTTCCAGTGTGGGATATCAACAAAAGTTATGGCATGCATGTATGGTATTGACGGCTGTGGAATGTTGAGGATCGACAGTTGATTGTGTACACCGGCACTGTTAAAACCGTAATCCCTGCAGGCCTTTAGGAACCAAGTCTTCAGAGCGGGCTGAAATCTGGGTCCTTCAAGATCATCTATGTTCAATAGCTGTTTCCAGGCTTTTGTATTATAAGGTTGATTCCACCAAGCGGCATGCAAGTGATTGATACCAAAACTGAGAAAAGCATTACCCTCCGGAGATACTAACCACCACCTTTCATCCTTTTCTAGTCTGAAATATCCAGTTGGCTCAAACTGTCTTCCAGTCCAACCTCCAAAGCGATCGTATTCCAAGTCGGGGGTATTGGCAACCAGAGCATTACCGAATACCGTATGGCTCAAGCTCAGAGCTCCAGCAGCCTGCAGAAAGTGCCGACGATTCATGTGACTACAATAAAAAATATTAAGCTGATCACAATGGTGATGGAAAAATAAAATGTTGGAAACGCCCACCTTGACACCTTGTCGATCTTATCTCCTAGCAGCTCTCGTCCGGATTTATTCAATTTGTCCACTACTACGCTCACTAACACACTGGCTGCCAACACTAAAAACGTTACAATGATAAAACTATCGATAAGGGTAAAGTAGCTAATACTGGGAATATTATCCTGAATCACGAAGTAGTAGGCTACTACACTGAGGATACCGATAAAGGAAATATTGATACGGTCGGTTAAAGACTCTTCATCCATCCAAAATACAATCCAACTTAAACAGACCAGTACTACCAACGGCAATATGGTACTGAGTAAAAAATGCTGTGGCATTCTTTGAAGATGAATGGTAGCCACAAACTCTGATTTTGGTTGAGACGCACCGCTAAGAGTCTGCATATCGATTGTTCTCTCCGTGTATGAAAACCCTTGGTTTTTCCATTGTGCTATACCGGTCTTATGTTCCCAGGCATTAGACAGGTTATCATCTGGAACGATCACCAGCTTATTGGTCCGATATAAAGCGGGTAAGATATGAACCTGCAACTTCTGTTCATCAAAGGGGAACAAACGCATGTCCATAGGGGTTTCTACGATAGCATTAAAAGCCTCCCCGTACACTATCCATCCGTCTGGCCAAACCGCCAGGGACATATAGGTAACAGTACGGTCACCGATTCCGTTCTGGATGACCATATGAGGTCGCCAGCCCAAAAACAACTCCTTTACCGCATAATCTCCCTGATAGGTTTTTCTTGCTGGTTCAGAATAATCACCCAGTTGATAATCGCTAGAGTATCCAACAGATACTGGATCGTAAGCCAAACGATCATCCTTCCAAGCCAAGATTAGTATACCATCAATACTGATGGTCTCCTCCTTTTCATTAACATCGGTCAAATTGGAAAGGTTAAAGCCCATACGAAGTTCCAACGGATTATCTTCAGCAGGTATGTTACGTATGTATTCCTCCGGTTGTGACCAAACAGAAAGTGGTGTCAGGATCAAGAGTAAACCAAGAATTTTCACTCGTATATTCCTCATCATGAACCTCACACCGTTCTAATCGGTGCCCTCTTTCCGGTTTTCAGAGACTCATGGATTGCGTCAATGATCAACACATCGGCTAACCCATCCTCGCCATTGACTATCGATTCCTCATCCTCCAATACACAGCGGGCGAAATCCTCGATCTGGAGTTTTTGTTGAAATACCTGGGGAAAGTCCATATTTCCATTGGTCGACTTGCCCACCTGCCCTGTGTAAGCGGTTGCCGGATTTAACTCAATAAAGCCATCAGTGCATGCTGCAAATAATTGATCTAGCCATCCGGCATCTCCACTGTAGCAATTACAAAGGGTACCATCCGCGAACTCCAATTGCCAGGTTACTATTTCATCCACCTCTGGATACAACTGCTTGCGTTTAGTAGTGGCTTGAGCGGTTACATATACAGGCTCTTGCCCCTTAGTATGTCTTGCACTTTGAATGGGATATACACCCAAATTGTACAAAGCTCCGCCACCCATAGCTTTTTTAGTTTTCCAAGAACCGGCCCGTGGCGTGGAAGAGTAACCTAAGGCACATTCCATGTAGTTTACCGTTCCAAACACTTCCTGTTGGCCCAGTCGTTTTGCCTCAATAAAATAGGGATCGTAATGCATGCGATATCCAATAGCAAGTTTGCGGTTGGCTTTTTTAGCAGCAGCAATCATCTGTCTACCCTCCTCTTCGTTCATCGACATCGGTTTTTCACAGATCACATGTTTCCCAGCTTCCAATGCCCTGATTGAGAATTCGGCGTGCATGCTGTTAGGCAGCACTACGTAGATAATGTCGATATCTGGATTATCTGCGATCTCATCGTAATTGTCATAATTATAAATGTTCTGTGGTTTCAGGTTATACTCCTGGGTCCATTTTGATGCTTTTTCCGGAGTTCCAGTAACCACACCAGCTAAATAGCAGTTGTTAGTTTCTTTAAGTGCTGGCCCCAATTGGCCCGTGCTGTAACTTCCCAGGCCAACCAAGGCCACACCCAATCGGTCTTGGACGGGATTAAAACCAGCAGCCGCGGAGGGCAAGGTCAGCATAGTCCCGGCGATCAGCCCGGAGTTCTTGAGGAACTTTCTACGAGAAGGATAATAAAGCATGATTTTCTGTTTAAATCTATCCCAATATAGTCAATATAACCACTGACTGCCTCAACCCTTAATCACATAGTAATGGTTTTGTTGGATGGCCTGTAACTTAGTGTTATCTTGGAATAACTTAATCAAACCCATAATTCCATGCGAAATAAACTGACCCCAGCTTTAATTATGATGATTGTTTTTGTAGGAGCATGTAGCACCTCACAAGATAATTCCCAGGACACTGCCGCTAGCAATACAGTGCAGAATGACCAGGATTGGTTGGTGATTTTTGATG
>JANQPK010000398.1 GCA_028289505.1 Cyclobacteriaceae bacterium | reverse complement strand
ACTGATCAGGGTTCATCCTCTTCCAATACCAGATCTGTTTTGCGTTTGCTACGTTTAGGAGTTTCGGAGTTGTCATTGCTTTGACCTGATTCATCAGACGAACGCGGAATCACCATTGATCCCAATACGGAGCTTACCAGGAAAAATACAATCACACTAAAGGAGACATAGGTGGGAACTTGAATATGGAAAAGCTCAAGGCCCAGTTTAATACCGATAAAAATCAAGATCAGAGAAACTCCTTTTTGTAGCAGGTAGAATTTATTGATGATAGAAGATAACAGGAAAAACAAGGCCCTCAAGCCCAGTACCGCAAAAATGTTGGATGTGTAGATTATAAACCTGTCGTCCGAGATGGCAAAAGCGGCGGGAATAGAGTCTGCGGCAAAGAATATATCCGTTGTTTCAATAAGTAGCAGCACTAGAAATAAAGTGGTGAACATTAGCTTTCCATTCTCACGCACTACAAACTTACCCTGGTGATCTCCGTGCTTTAGCGGGAGAAATCTACTGGAGATTCGGTATATGAAACTCTTCTCCGGCTCAATACTATCTTCCTCTTTATCAAAGAACAGCTTGATTCCCGAGTATATCAGAAACCCTGAAAAAAGGTAAAGTATACCACGAAACAAATCGATTAAGTACAAGCCCAAAAATATGAAGATACCCCTGAAAACCAGAGCACCTAAGATACCCCAGGTCAAAACGCGATGGTGATACTTTCGCTCTACATTGAAGTAATTCAAGATCAGCAGCATCACAAACATGTTGTCGAACGACAAGGCTTTCTCTGTGGCGTAAGCAGAAAAAAACGCCAGTGCCTTATCCAAATCCTTGAAGTAATAGTAGATGAATACCCCAAAAAGCAGTGAGATACCGATCCAAAACAACGACTGATATAAGGCCGCTTTTCCTCCTAACTCCTTGGCGGATCGATTTAACAGACCCAGGTCAACAACCAGAAAAAGAAATATAATACTCCCAAATACCAGGTATAGTACCCAGTGTGGGCTTTGTGCAATACTGTCAATCATTCACGAGAGTAATCAGGTGTTAAATCCTATGAATTCTGAAATAGCTGGGCCAATATATACAGTATTGATATCTTGTTTGATTCAAGAAAAATCAGAACATTACATCAGTAACAGGCTACCAGAAATTCTACGGTTTTATCCTCCCCATGCACTCAGAATGGTTAATTTTTAATCGATGAATGAATTAGTATTTACTCTAGAGTGACCAGAAAAGCTACCAAATCTCTGATTTCCTGCTTGTTCAGTATGCCCTCCATGGATGGCATCGATGATGGTACATAGGATTTATCTTGTATGTCCACCTGCAAGAACTTGGTCTTAACTCCATCTGCAGTTCGCACTACCATGGCCTCATCGGTTTCGCCTTCCAATACACCTACGGTCTTGGTGCCATCTGCCAGGGTTAAACTAACGGTACCATAGCCTGGTGCCAGTCTTGCTGAAGGATCAACCATAGCTAATAACAAGCCTTCCCGGTCCAATTCCTTTGCGATCAAAGTGAGATCCGGACCTACTTCTCCTCCGTATTCGCCTAACTTATGACACCGTATACATTGGGCTGAATTATCCTGCAAAAAAATCCTCCTTCCTTTGTTCTGGTCCCCGCCAAATAAAGTTTCCTGGTACCAGTCTAATACTGGCAATTCGCTGCGATTTCGCTCAAACACAACCAACTGTTCTCTTAGACGTTTTGAGGGGCTTTTTTCAAGAGCCATAATTAAATCAAGCTGGATAGGGGCTGGTGCTTTCCCATTAGTCAGGTCATGGAGCCACTGGTTAAGTAGTGCGTATGCATCAGGATGGTCAATTTTTGATAGACTGTTGAGGGCTTGTTGCTTCTCAGCAGTAGTAGAGTTTTGCAACACTTGTGCCAATAACTCCACCACCTTCTCTGGAGCTAAATTTAAAGTTCCCAACAAAGATTGTGCATCTGTTCTCAGCTCTACATTGCTATCATTCAATGCAGTAAATAACAGGTCTTCAATAGTGTTACTTTGCATCTGGGCCAGGCTATTGAGCGCAGCTCGTCTCACCGCTATTGATTGATTTTGCTGCCTAAGGAATTCCACCAGTTGCGCTTCAACCGCATTGAACTTCAGTCTACCGCTAGCTTGAACGGCAGCAACCCGCAGGTCCAACTGATCTGATGTGAAAAGCTGCGAGGCTACTTCAGCAAAAGCTTGTCTTCCCTCATCTAATGCGCGCCCAGGAAGTTCACGAAATCGGCCATCGACCCGGTCAAGCACTGGAGGAAACTCCCAATATCCTAAGGCCCACAGGGCATCTTTTCTCATAGTCACGAGAGCATGAGTATCGGCAGCATACTGAGCTAACCGGCGAGCCGATGCCATATCTCCTATTCTCAAATTAGCGTTAATCGCCCTTCTCAGGTAAACCTCATTCCCCAATGACTGGGTAATCAAAGATTCTGCTAAAGCAGGTAATGCCTCAGGGATGGATAAATCATCATTGATGGCCCGTGCAGCCTCCATGAGCACCAGACTATCAGAGTCGGATAAAAACTCCTGTACACCTGCTGACCGAAGTCGCCTCAATGCTACTACCGCTGCTATTCGCAATTGGGTTGAAGGATGATCAGAGAGTGCTACCAACGAGTCCTCCATATTAAGTTGTGCTAAAGCATAGATCAACCCGTGACGCAAATGTGGGTCTGATTCACCAGTGTCAATGATCAATTGGGTCAAAGGTTCAAATGCTCGGGCCTCTGCAATCTTTCCCAATGCTTCAGTTGCGAAATATACTACTCTGGGGGATCTATCTTGCAACAGGTTTAGTAAGTGATCAGAAGCAGGTTC
>JANQPK010000374.1 GCA_028289505.1 Cyclobacteriaceae bacterium | reverse complement strand
TCCCGTATTTTGGTCTTAGGGATGGACCGATGATCAATCCACCAATGGGAAAACCATTCCCCATGCCTTTGGCCATGGTTATCACATCAGGTTTGATATCTGCAAAATGATGAGCAAAAAATTTACCCGTACGTCCATATCCAGATTGGATCTCATCCAGAATCAAGATGGTATTGTATTTGGTACATAGTGCTCTCAGACCTCGCAAAAAGTTGGTTGAGGGCATATTGATACCACTGATGCCCTGGATACCCTCAATGATAACTGCGCATGTTTGCTCTTTTTTAAGTATAGACTCAACTCCATCTAAATCTTCTAAAGCAACAAATTGAACATGACCGCTGGGGTTTACTTCTGCTCTGATTTTGGGATTATCAGTTACAGCAACTGCGGCAGAGGTTCGGCCGTGGAACGCTTTTTTGAAAGCAACAATCCCCTTTTTTCCGGTTGCAAATGAGGCCAGCTTCAGTGCATTTTCAATGGCTTCTGCTCCTGAATTAACCAAGAATAGTTGGTAATCTGGGTAGCCGCTAGCCTCACCAAGCTTCTCTGCCAATTTCTTTTGCAAGGGATTGATGATGGAATTAGAGTAAAAGGCCAGCCGGTCAAGCTGTTGTTGAATGCTATCAATATAGTGAGGATGGGAATGACCAATAGAGATCACCGCATGGCCGCCGTAAAAATCAAGATATTCGGTGCCTGTTTTATCAACAAAGTGGCAACCATTAGCTTGGACCGGTTCAATAGGGTAAAGTGGATATACATCAAATATTTCCATGATTAAAATGCCGTAGCTTTTAGTTTTAGCCCCAGGTCCTCTGGCAAACCAAACATCAAATTCATGTTTTGGGTGGCCTGTCCGGAGGCTCCTTTTATCAGATTATCAATAATACTGGTTACCAATAGTTTTCCTTGGTAATACTGAAGATGCAAAAAGCATTTGTTGGTATTGATCACTTCTTTCAAGCTAATGCTGTCTTTGGATACCAATGTAAAGGGGTGTTCGAGATAGTATTGTGCATACAGTTCCTGTATTTGATTGAAGTTCAAATCGACCTCAGTATAGGCGGTACAGAATATTCCCCTGGTAAAATCCCCTCTTATTGGAATAAAGTTAATAAAGGGTAGATGGGAACTGCCTGCAGCGCTCAAACTTTGTCTTATCTCGGCGAGGTGCTGATGTTCGAATGCTTTATAGACCGATAGATTATTTTGGCGCCAGGAGAAATGTGTGGTTGGCAGTAGTCCGGCTCCTGCTCCAGTAGAACCGGTTATGGCATTTACATGTACTTCCTGATGCAGCAAGTCCTGAGCAGCTAAGGGCAGCAAAGCCAATTGGATAGCGGTAGCAAAACACCCAGGATTTGCTACTTTGTCCGCTCCGGATACCGATTGGCGACTCAATTCAGGTAAACCGTAAACAAAATTATGGTCCGGGCCAGTTAAGCGAAAATCATGACTTAAGTCTATAATCCTAGTTTGTGCACTTACAGAACTTTCTTCCAGAAACTGCTTGCTTTTACCATGCCCCATACAAAGGAATATAAGGTCTAAAGATTCCGGGGGATCTGAGTACTCAAAATCCAGTTCGATGTCCCCTTTAAGGTCCTTATGCACCTCGACTATCCTTTTACCCCGTTGTGAATTGCTCCGTACGAAAGAGATGTTAACTTCAGGGTGGTTTACCAATAGCCGCATTAGCTCACCTCCAGTGAAACCAGCACCTCCGATGATTCCGACATCAATCATGCTTCTGGGAATTAATGGCGGCAAATATTTTGTTTTGATTGGCTAGAATTTTGGTAAAGCCCTTCACCTCCTGTCCACTCCAGCCGGTATTCATTTCACCATACTGTCCAAATTTGGATGACATCAGATCGAATTCCGAGGTGATACCAGTTAGTTCAAAGCGGTAGGGCAGTAATTTTACATGTACAGTACCGGTTATATTGGTCTGAGTATCCTCAAGGAACTTTTCAATGTTTCTCATTACCGGATCAAGATATTGCCCCTCATGTAATAACATCCCATACCAGTTACCCAGTTGTTCTTTCCAATATTGTTGCCATTTGGTGAGATTATGCTTTTCCAGTAAGTGATGTGCCTTAATCATGATTAGTGCTGCCGCTGCCTCAAATCCTACTCTACCTTTGATACCAATGATGGTGTCACCCACATGGATATCCCTGCCGATGGCATAATCACTTGCGATCTCCTGTAATGTTTGAATCGCTGCAACCGGGCTTTTGAATTCCATATCATCGATGGCCACTGGTTCACCGTTCTTAAAATGTAGATCAAGCGTTCGGTTGCCTTCGGTTCGCAACTGTGATGGGTAAGCCTGCTCAGGCAGAGACAAATTGGAGGTTAAAGTCTCACTACCACCCACGCTGGTTCCCCATAGTCCTTTATTTATACTGTACTGCCCTTTGGTCCAATCCCAATCAATACCATTTTCCTGAAGGTATGCTATTTCTTCCTTTCTACTTAACTGCTGGTCTCTGATGGGTGTAATGATCGCAACCTCAGGACACATGATCTCAAATACCAGATCAAATCTTACTTGATCATTACCCGCTCCAGTGCTGCCATGGGCAATGTATGAGGCGTCGACTGCTTTTGCATGATGGGCCACCGCCATTGCCTGAAATACCCTCTCAGCGCTTACAGACAGAGGGTAGGTGTTGTTCCGTAATACGTTACCGAATAAGAGATAACGAACACATTCTGAATAGAACTGTTCCGTTGCGTCTTCGGTTGTGTGAGAGGCTACCCCTAAATTATAAGCACGAGTTTCAATCTCTGATAATTCTTCTTCTCCGAATCCTCCAGTATTAACCAAGATGGAATGCACTTCCATATCCATTTCCTGGGTCAGATATTTCACACAATAGGAGGTATCCAAACCACCACTAAACGCTAAAACGATTTTGTTTTTCATATCAGATTTTTTTTTGAGCGTTTCCCTTGAGGAAGTTCTTGAATCGCTCCCATCTTTTATTTTTACCATTAGCCTGCTTTTCCTTTTCAGGATCATACAGCATACCAGTACATAAACAGTGGCTTCGTTTGGTACGAGTAAGAATATCATAGTTCTGGCAGCTTTGACATCCTTGCCAAAAAGATTCATCACCGGTCAGCTCTGAGAATGTTACAGGCTTGTACCCCAACTCTGAGTTAATCTTCATCACCGCCAGGCTGGTAGTGATGCCAAATATTTTGGCATGGGGATATTTCTGTTTGGACAGCTCAAAGATTTTGCTTTTAATTTTCTTTGCCAATCCCGTTCTCCTAAAATCCGGGTGTACAATTAATCCCGAATTGGCTACATACTGGTCATGCCCCCAGCTTTCGATGTAGCAGAATCCTGCCAGACTGTCTTTACTGGTGGCAATTACCGCTTTCCCCTGATGGATTTTTTGCTTTAGATAATCAGGAGTGCGTTCCGCAATACCAGTACCTCGCGCTTTGGCGGCCTCAGCCATCAATACGCTAATTTGTTCAGCAAACTTTAAATGAGTTTCGTCAGCTATGGATA
Source organism: Cyclobacteriaceae bacterium (assembly GCA_028289505.1). Taxonomy (GTDB): domain Bacteria; phylum Bacteroidota; class Bacteroidia; order Cytophagales; family Cyclobacteriaceae; genus SZUA-3. The sequence goes on along the minus strand of JANQPK010000374.1, from coordinate 2,117 downwards.
TTTCTACATCCATTTTTATGAATATTGATTACTAATGTTTTTGATTTGATTAACGAGACGTACCAGGCGCGTAACCCAGCAAAAAGAATCTAGACCCCCAGGGGCCTGCTGCTCCTAAATACAGCAGGTGCGGACGCTGGTGCAGCGCCAAATAAAGAAGTGAAAGCTGTCTGAGTTACTGACATGGTGGTAAAGGTAAAATATTTTATCCGATAAATACAAATAAGGTTCCATGAATCATAATGTTTATCCTCTGAACTTTTGTAATTTGTTTGCCATGGCACTGACTTGGATTAATGGTGAATTCATTGAAGATGAAAACGCTTGTCTTCATATAAACGATTTGGCAATTCAGCGAGGCTACGGAGTTTTTGATTTCTTCGCGGTAAATCGACCTGGGTCTGATAAACATTGGCCCAAGCCTTTCCTGTTAAGCAGCTATTTGACCCGATTCTTCAATTCAGCAAAGGGAATAAGCCTTGAAGTACCCTATTCAAAAGCTGAGTTGACTGAAATTATTCTTCAGTTCATCCAAAAGAATCGCCTGCAAAAACATGGCATTAAAATGATCCTTACGGGTGGTTACTCGGAAGACGGTTTCACACCCCTAAAGCCCAACTTTATTATTCGTGCATATGAACTGAATATCCCCTCAAAAGAGAAATTTCAGGCAGGAATGAAGGTAATTACTCATGAATATCAAAGAAGTACGCCCCCTTATAAAACGTTGGACTACTTACACGCTATTGCCTTATTACCATCCCTCAAACAAAAGGGGTTAGATGATGTTTTGTACCATACTCGGGGAATCATAAGCGAGCTTCCACGCAGTAATTTCTTTATGCTGGATCAATACCATAAACTGATTACTCCAGCCAGAAACATTTTAGAGGGAATTACCAGGAAAACTGTACTACACGTGGCCAGAGAACACCATACAGTGGAGGAACGGGATATCAGGGTGGATGAATTGGTGGGGGCAAAGGAAGCGTTTCTCACCTCCAGTACTAAGTTAATCATGCCGATTACCGAAATTGATGGCCAACTTGTCGGTGATGGCAAGCCGGGACCAATAACCAGCAGGCTGTCTCAGTTGATTCAACAATTACCTCAGAATTTCGAATTCCCCTGATACCACCAAGTCGCTGAAGGGTATCTAATAACTCAAGACGCTGGTACGGCTACTTTTTCCATTACTAGTAAATGACTTCAATTTAACCGGTTTTTTCGCGGTAATTGGTGTGGTAAATTCTGGTGAATTTTTATCGGGATCAGAGCCATCCAGTGTAAAACGAATCTCCAGTCCTGGAAAAGCGGTATTGGCCATTAATTCACCATTTTCTATAATGGCACCAGGAGGTGGTACTCGATAGTTCACTTGATTCCACAACAGGTCGAGCCGAACCAGTTCCCTCTGTCCAAGTGAATTGGCAAATGAATTCCAAGCTACTTCAAGTGCGGCAAGCCGTTCTGACCTCTTTGGTAGGTTTGCCCACTCTGGATCCGATGCCCATGCTCTTTCGGATAGGCCAACCATTTTAGGAAACAAATAGTAATCCAACATGGCCGGGCCTTTTACTGTTTCACTCCAGAGCTGACCTTGAATTCCCAATACATTTTCTTTTGCCTCAGCTTGTAAAGCGACGTAATCTTCGTACAATTCCAAATCTAGGGGGTTGCCCATGATATCTACGGTACCGGTTTTCAAAACATCCAAAGGGACTAGTTCAAATGGTTTGCGGGTGTCCACTAACCCGGACCAGTAAAACCCTGGTTCCATGGGGTCTTTAGAATAGGCAAAATCAAAGTAGAGATTGTTTGCATTGCACAAAACCACCTGGTATCCCAAATTGGCCAGTTTGTAAGCCAAATCATGATGAGTACCCCAATTCGAATTCCAGACGTAGGGTCGTAAGTTTTTATCTACCATCTGGGGGTTGGGCACCAGTTCTCCCTCTACCTTATGCATGGCAATCTCTTCCCATCCTGCGGTAATCAGTGCCTGCTGCTCCAGTATTTCTTGATACCGTCGGATAAAATATGCCGAGATGCCTTGAACACCATCGATTTGAGGGTTGCGCTCCAGGAACTCGCGACATAAAGGTGAGGCTTCCCAA
>JANQPK010000326.1 GCA_028289505.1 Cyclobacteriaceae bacterium | reverse complement strand
GTTGCGTATGGTGAGAAAGTATTGATCATTAAATCGGGTGATGGAAGGTTCGTGCAATCCACGGGTATCATCATCCACTGCAAGTTCACTGCCATGCTCAAGATACCTCAGCGTTTTACCATCGAAAGAGCAGCGGACTATGGTTACTAAAGAAGGTTTTCCCGATGGACGGAAATAGATGGGCAGTAATATGGTGCCATCTTCCAGATCAAAACGCTGGGTACAACCTGCTCCAGCATCATGAAATTTTTCCGTACCTGGCATGTTCAGCTTTTCCCAGGCAGACCACCTATTATTTTCAGGGTCATAAACAGAAAAAGAAGTATGCCGTGGCCTGGGATGTGCTACCTTCCAATCAGGGGTGTAAACTACGGTATGACCAGTACCCAACAACCTACCACTGGCCTGATGATATTTTGGCCAGAAGTCACTCACCGCTACCGGACGCTCAACACCGTCTATGATCTCTGATCTGGGATCCAGGGGGGTGAGGGGTTGCGGTTGGCTCCAGGTTTTACCCAGATCATCGGTATATAGTCCGTAGACCCCTTTGAATACATCGCTGCCTGCCAGATCAAGGGTGTTCATGGTCATCACTATCCGAGGTATCCTGCCGCTCCCTGCAGCTGGTAGTATACCGGCTCGTGGATGGGTGTAGCATTGTTTACCGTCGAGCAGCCTGGCACAGGTTTCCAAGGTAAGTCGATAGGGGGGAGGTGAATTATGATGAGCCAACAAGGGAGTTCCGGATAAAGCAATGGTACCTCCGCAGATGGAGGTTTTTATGAATTCGCGGCGGTCCATGGGATAAGAATAAGGAATAAGGAATAAGGAATAAGAAATAAGAAATTAGTTTTAGAATCGAAATTAGGGCGATGATTGTGCTTTCCTGGACTAAAAAAGTCCTAAATGAAACAAAATGAAACACTATTCGTTTAATTTGATAAGGAGGGTTTATTATGGGATACAGAAAACTAAAGAATCTAGAAAAATATAGCGGCTCTTACCAAGCCATGGAAGAAAGCACCGCCTACCTTTTGCTGAGTGAGGGCTTATCCGGCAAAAGGAATAAGCAGTGGTTTTTGGCATTACTTACCTACCAAGGGTCAGGTACCCTGGAAGTCCCTGGTTCTTTTATTGGGGAAGTACCTGATATCACGGATTTTCCGGTGCAGGAGGTGGTGGAGATTCTGGATATCAGCCGTTCTACTTACTACCGGCTTAAAGAGGAACCTCGCCTGGATCCTGAAACTGCCGATAAGATCTCCAGCCTACTGAAGCTATTCTATCAGGGTCTGGAAGCCTTTGAAGGCGACAAACAAGATTTTAGGGATTGGCTCCAAAGCAGCATACCTAGCTTGGGGTGGCAAAAGCCTTTGGAACTGTTAAAAACGGAAACCGGGCGCATGGCTATCATGGATGCCATTGGTCGTATTGAGTATGGAGTTTATGGTTAAAGTCAAGGACGAATTACGAAGGACCAGTGAGTGAGGCGTGTCTAATCTTCGTCCCTTGTCCCTGAACCTTCGTCCCTTATTAAAATGCTGCTCTATCGAATTGAAAAACAGGCCTATATTAACATTTTTCCAACTCGGGGATCCCTGTTTGCGGAGGGTAGATGGAATAGGAGAGGGATGTGGGTGGTGTATACCTCGGAAACGGTATCATTAGCTAAACTGGAAGCCCTAGCCAATAGTGGCAGTAAATTACCTCGCAATCGCTATCTCAGCACCATTGAATTGGACGACCAGGCACCGGTGGTAGAAATTCTGGCTGAATCGCTACCCATATACTGGAACCAGGTACCTTATCCCAGGGAATTGGCCTATATCATCAAACAGGTGATTGAGGAGAGTGCCTATGTGGCAGCATTGGTGCCCTCTATACATTCATCCATGGAGGTTAATGTTTTGCTGTTTCCAGACCATCCGGAGTTCGATAACTATGTCAAATTCATAGGGGCAGAGCCAATGGATTTTGATGCACGACTTAAATAGTTCTGCCCGGCCGGCAGGCATGAGTTTTGAATTATGAGTTTTGAGTGGGCCATTAATTCCTCGTCCTTCGTAATTCGTCCCTCGTCCCTGCTCCCTCGTCCCTCGTCCCTCGTCCCTCACTTCCGGTACTTCTTCCCAATCCCCAAGCTCCTCAACACCCTGCCAATTCCTTTACTAGGCCCGGTGGAGAATAGGGTAATATCCGTAGGGTGATTAATTCGGCGGTAGTTTTCATAGGAATCATAACTAACTTTAGGACTCATGATGATGTCGTAGGTAATAGCCGCCTGTTGGTCACGTAAATGCTGCACCGGATCTTCCACTTCAATTTCTAGTACCTGCTGCTTAAAGGTTTCTAAGTTGGGGTAGGGCCTGACCAATAACTCCTGAAGCACGGTAGTTTCTCTTTCCAGGAATATGGTCAATGTGACGGTATCAGCGTTTTGGGGAGGGTTTATCACCAGATTTTGAGCCAGGTAGGATACATGAGAGACTGTCAAGGTATCCCAGGCTTGCAATCGCACCTTGAAGATGCCGGATTGATCAGGAGAGGTGCCGGTAAGGTGGTTTCGCAAAAGGTGTGCATTGGGCAGCGGCTCCAATGTTTCTGCATCCAGGACCATCCCGGAGACCATAACTTCAGTTTGTGACCATAATTGATAGGGTAGGGAGACCAAAATAAGTCCCAGCAGGCAACAGGTAACTTTGGGGTTCATTCCGTAAACAAGGTAAAGAGTAGTTTACGCAACCTGAAGTTAAAATTTGATAACAGGCGTTAAAAAAGGTGAATTAGCCGAGTTTATATGTGTACCTTTGCGCCCTTATAAAACCACGCAATCCCTTGAACACCTTCCAACAACTGGGTCTTTCACCTGATCTCACCAATGTACTGGACCAACTGGGTTTTGAACAGCCCACCGACATCCAACAACAGGCCATTCCTATTTTATTAGGCGGTCAATCCATAGACTTTATTGGCCTGGCCCAGACCGGAACTGGTAAAACCGCTGCTTATGGTTTACCACTGCTGGATCTGGTTGATCCGGGGTTTAAATCTCCTCAGGCCTTAATCATGACCCCCACTCGGGAATTGGGACAGCAAATCGCTAAACAGCTTAGCGAATTCTCTGGTGGTAATCGGGCACTTAACGTGGAAGTGGTGTATGGGGGAGCGGCTATCAGCAACCAGATCAGGGCCTTAAAAAAGCCTACACAGGTGATAGTAGCCACTCCGGGTCGATTGTTTGACCTGATCAAACGCAAGGCGGTTAACCTGACCGCTATTCAATACCTGGTACTGGATGAGGCCGATGAGATGCTGAACATGGGCTTTAAAGAGGCCATTGATGAAATCCTGGAATACATTCCGGAAGACCGCTCTATTTGGTTATTTTCTGCTACCATGCCCGCCGGCATCCGGAGGATCGTCAAGCACTATATGGATGACCCTATTGAAGTGTCGATTAATACTTCGGAAAAGGTCAACAAAGATATTGAACATCAGTATGTTATCACCAAGACGGCTAATAAAGTAGCCGCCTTACGGCGGTTCCTGGACTTGAACTCGGAGATGCGGGGAATCTTGTTTTGTCGTACCAAAAGAGAGACCCAACAGATCGCCGATGACCTGGGCAACCAGGGATATGGAGTAGAGGCGCTGCATGGAGATCTGTCACAAGCACAGCGTGATGCGGCCATGAAACGCTTTAAGGCTCGAGCCATGCAGTTGCTGATTGCTACCGACGTGGCGGCGCGGGGTATTGATGTGGACAACCTGACCCATGTATTTCACCATACCTTGCCAGATCAGTTGGAAAGTTATACCCACCGCAGTGGTAGGACTGCCAGGGCTGGCAAAAAAGGGATATCGCTGGCGTTTATCAATCCCAGGGAGGGACGCAGGATTACCGAGTTGGAACGGAAAAACCAGATCAAGTTTAAACAGGTTGAAGTACCCAGTATGGAGAATTTAACCACTAGCCGCATGCACAATTGGGCCAACTTGATTGTGAACACCAAGATCGATGAGCAGGCCGATGCTATATTGGAAGATATCGAGGGAAAGTTTGCTAATTTAAGTAAAGATGACCTGTTAAAACGATTGATTACCAGTCAATTAGATCACGTATTGGCTCGGAATAGGGGAGCAGCTGATCTCAATGAACCTCAGGCGGGTAAAAAAGAAAAACCATCGGAAAAGACCGATGGGCTACACCGCTATTTTGTCAATATTGGTAGGATTGATGGGGTGACCCCGGGAGACCTGATCCATTTTCTTTCGGATGTATCCAATGTGGAGCGCCGGTATTTCAGTCAAGTTACCCTGCAGAAGAACTATGCCTTTTTCTATTTAGACCAAACCCAGGATAAAGGATTTGCCAATTACTTCAAAGGGTTGGAAATTGAAGGACACATGATACGGGTAAATAGAGATGATCAATCTAGCAGGAAATCCAATAAAAAGCAGAAACCGAAGAAAGAACGGAGAAGTTCAAGAAGATCGCGCAGGAGATAAATTAACAATGTACAATGTTCAATTGAGCATGGAGTACGGCGGCTATGGTTAATTGTTAATTTTTAACTGTAAATTGAAAAGAAATGTCCCGCATTAAGATTTCCATAGGAAACTCAGTGTTTTACGCCCAGCTAAAACAAACACCTACTGCAGATGCTATCAGGGAGGCATTGCCATTTGAGGCTTCTGCTAATATATGGGGCCATGAAATCTATTTTCAGGTTCCCGCTCAAGCTGCCTTGGAGCCTAACGCCAAGGCCAGAGTCAATGTGGGTGATCTGGCGTATTGGCCCAGTATGCCGGCCTTTTGTATTTTCTTTGGTGCCACCCCGGTCAGTCACGATGGTACACCGGTAGCAGCCAGTGCAGTCAATGTATTTGGTTATTTGGAAACAGTGGATTTGGAAGAACTACGTGGAGTACGGGATGGAGAAACCGTGATTGTTTCAATTGACAATTAAGAATTTATAATTAACAATTAATAGTTGTAGGTGAGGGGCTTGGTAGTTGACTGGATGAATTGACTAGTTTTGTTAAAGTCAAGTAGAAAGAGTTTTCCCATAAATAAGCATATGGACGGAGGTGGTTCACCTTGGTTTACCGATAACTTTGAATTTGGTCAAGTAAAGGCTTGGACTTATGAGGGTCAAGAGAATGCACCCACCATCATTACCGATCCCACCAATGGGAACAATAAGGTATTGAATAGTGAAGTTGCCCGTCCCGATACTCCATTTAAAAGCGCCAATGCACGCAGTGAATTGCGATTTGATGGTAATAGCCTCAATGAGCGCTATTTACCCTGGTTTTCTAAAGTGTCTTTGCAATACCGTATGTACATCCATGATGACCACGATTTTAATGGCAATCATCAGGATATCTTTTCCCAGCTGCACGGTCCACCAACCTGTAACATATCATCGCCCTGTATGGCTCTATACATACAGCATGATTACCTGAATTTGGTATGCAGGAGTCAGCAGCAGTATCATGTTGACAGCAATACCAAGAATGAATATGCTACCTGGGCGGACAGCACCAATGGTGTTTATACTACTAATGGAATTTACGCTTTATCAAAAGGGCAATGGTATTATTTTGTAATTGATATGACTTATGATTATCGTTTGAATAGTGAAGGCGGTGCAGGGTTGGTAAAGATATATGTCAACCAGGGATCTCCACCAAATATTAGTCATTTACGTTTGGAGCACCGTGAGCAGGTGGGTTACCACGAAGATCTGAGTATGTATATGAAAATGGGAATTTATGCATTCCCATGGCGCAAGCAAAAAAATATTGATCAGGATGTGATTGACGGATATGGTCGATTCAGATTGTTGTTTGATGAGGTGGTTTGGGATAAACAGCACCAATTTGCCAGCCAGTGAGGGTACTTACTCAGATTATTTTAAATATCTCAAAACAAAAGGTATCTTTATGCCGTTTAGTTTGAAAATGACCAGTAGTCATTAAGATGATCCAGAAGAAACATCTTACGCCATCAATCAGGCGGCAGCAGATTATTAATGCTGCTGATGTGGTGTTGCAGGAGGTAGGGGTCAATGACTTTACCATTGACAAGGTGGTGGAGTACTTAGGTATAGCTAAAGGTACGGTGTACAAATATTTTGAAAGTAAGGATGATGTGTTGGCTGAAGTAAGTGCCAAAGCCCTAAACCAGTTGTTGAATTACTTTAAGTTGTCGGAGCAGAATAGCCCGGAAGGATTGGAAAAGACCAAGGCCATTATCATGTCCAGTTATCACTACAGCATCGATTATGCCCGCTATTTTGAGCTTATTATTTACCTGGAACGGCCTGAATTTCATTCTTTTGCCCAAAACCATAAAAAAGTGAGCCTGGACCTGCAGGTCTTTTTTGCTGACCATATCAAAGAGCAAAAACAAAAGGGGTATGTGAGAAACGATATTGATCCTTTAATGACCAATTACCTGGTGTGGGGGACTAGCATGGGAATTATGCAATTCCTGGATTCCAAGAAAGCTTTTCTGGAGAATAGTGAGAATATTCAGCAGCAGGAATTGATGGAAGCTTATGTAGAGGTCATAGTACGGGGAATGGCGCCCTAGTGTTTTTTTGAAATAAAATGACTTATAGTCATTTTAGAATATAAATTTAAAATATGATAATGAAAACCATGAAGTATGCACTGCAATTGTGCTTGATCGCAGTGTTCATAACCGCCTGTAAAGGGGAAAGAGAAGAGTCAGCAGGAGAGTCTGCAGATGCTGATAAAGAAACCATGTTGGCGTCACCCAGTACGGTACAGGTAGTTCGTAAATCGGACCTTATAATTACCACTGTAGAAAACACAGCCGTAAGCAGCAAGATGTCCATTACCGGTAGGGTGGTACCCAGAAACACTACAGAATTGGTTTCGGAGGTACAGGGTCGGATTATTATGTCCAACAAACCGTTTAAGGCTGGATCTTCCTATCAGCGAGGGGAGACCATTTTAAGCATAGACAGCCAGGAGTTTGCGCTCAATCTGGAGTCACAAAAAAGCGCTTTTCTCAATATCTTGATTGGGATGATGCCCGATATGAAAGCGGACTATGCGGAGAACTACCCCCAATGGCTGGCCTACATTGATTCCTACCAAACCGGTAAGGCCTTGCCTTCACTGCCGGAACCCAAATCAAACCCTGAGAAGTACTTTTTAACTTCTCAACAGGTGTACAACACCTATTACAACATTAAGGCCCAGGAGGAACGTTTGAGCAAATTCAGACTAAAGGCGCCTTATGCTGGCTCATTGTCAGTGGCTATGGTGGACAATGGTGGCTTGGTTACCCCGGGACAGCCCCTGGGTACCTATATCAGTGACGGCGATTATGAAATCGAGTCTGCAGTGCCATTAAAACTAGCCCAGGTGCTGGAAGTGGGACAACTGATTGAGTTCTCCAATCAGGATTTGCAGCAGCACTTCACCGCAAAAGTTACCCGCATCAACAACATCGTGGATCCCGCTACCCAGAACATCCCAGTATTCCTTAGCATCTCTGATCCTGACTTGCGCAGCGGTATGTATTTAGAAGGACAGGTGAGCTCCAGCACTTTTGATAATGCGGTTAGGGTGCCTGCCGCTGCAGTTAACCGAGACAATACGGTACATATTCTGGAGCAAGGGGTAATCCGTAAAGTGGCGGTGCAGGTGTTAAATACCACGGACCGGGAAGTGGTGATACAGGGTTTGCAGGACCAGGACCAACTGATCCTGACCGCTTTTGAAAACCCGGTCTCCGGATTAAAAATCATAGAATAACATGAAAAAACTGATTACTTATCTGGTCAATAAACCGAAATTGACCGATGTACTAGTAGGCCTGATTGTGGTGCTGGGGCTACTCACCGTACTCAACATGCGGTCTAATTTTCTGCCCACTGAGCCGGTCAGTTTTATAAATGTGAACGTGGTATACCGCGGGGCTTCGCCGGAAGAATTAGAGACTGATGTGGTCAACAAGATCGAGCATCAGTTAGACGGACTTAAGGGAATTCGTCGGGTCACTTCCACCAGTCAGGAAAGCTTCGCCAATGTTAGCGTGGAGATTTTGGACCAGGCAGATCCCAATGAAGTACTGCAGGATGTCACCAACGCGGTAGACCAGATTACCACTTTTCCACCTCAAGTGGAAACCCCTAAAGTTTCTAAGCAGGAAATCCTCAATTACACCATGACGGTGGGCATTACCGGCAGCAACAGTCTGAGCGAATTAAAGGATTATGCCAAGAACATTAAAGATGAGCTGCTGTATTCGCCCAATCTTTCACAAGTGGTGCTGTCGGGGTATCCTGATGAAGAAATCGAGCTGAGTTTTCGCGAAAGCGCACTCAGAACCTACAACCTCACTTTTGATGAAGTGGCAGCCGCCATCCAACGTGAAAACATCAAGGCTTCCGGGGGTGAGATCGAAACCGGGGAGCAGATCATCCTGCTGCGTTTGGACAATCGAGGCTATGAGGCCAGGGCCTTGGAAAATATCGTAGTCAAGACCACCCCAGATGGCAAGTCCATCCAGGTCAAAGATGTGGCTACCGTACGCAATCGATTTGCTGATCATCCGGAAAGCACTTTTGTGAATGGGCAGCAGGCAGTGATCCTCAAAGTGTTTTCCCGCAGTGAAGAGGACATCCTGGCCAATTCTGAGTATGTAAGCGAATACCTCAATACCTTCAACGCCACCCATGACGGTATCAAAGCAGAGATCATAGAGGACAAGAGTATCTCACTATCCCAGGCCATCGGCACCCTGTTGAATAACGCCTGGCAGGGTATTTTACTGGTATTGATCATCCTGGGGCTTTTCCTGCATCCCAGGGTAGCCTTTTGGGTGGCCTTTAAGATCCCGGTAGCGCTGTTGGGTATGTTCGTGCTCTCCAATTTTTATGACTTAACCATCAACCAGGTATCGCTTTTCGGCATGATCGTGGTGCTGGGGGTGATTGTGGATGATGGGGTAGTGGTGGCCGAGAATATCTATGACAAATATACTGCAGGCGAAAGTGCGCTTAATGCGGCCATTAACGGAACCATTGAGGTGATACCGGCCATTTTAGCTTCCCTGGCCACTACCGCGGTGGCCTTTTCCCTATTCTTCTTTATCGATGGGCAGTTGGGCGACTATTTCAGCAATGTGGCTTTCGTGGTATGCGCCACGCTATTTATAGCGCTGTTGGAAAGTGCCTTTATTTTACCGGTGCATATTGCACGTTCTAAGGCCTTGACCCAAAAGGACCAGCCCTGGAAATTGACCCGTTGGACCAACCAATCCCTGATCAATTTCAGGGATAAGATATACACCAAAGTGATCGACTTTTTTATCAAAAGGCCGCTGGCTGGCATAGGATTGATCCTGGTTTGCTTTGTACTCACCAACCTGGCCCAAAGTGCCGGACTGATTAAGGGGACCTTCTTTCCCACTATTGATCAGGATGTGATCAGCGCTAAAATCGAGCTGCCCCTGGGCACCGATGAACGCATCACCCTTCAAAAGCTGGAATACATTGAAGAAGCGATCTGGAAGGTGAACGACAGTCTCACTGCGCTCAGGGAGGACGGAGCATCCATTATCAAATACACGGAACGGAATCTTGGTCCCAATACCGATGAGGGGATCATCAACATCTACATGTTGGAAGGGGATAGCAGGGGTATCAGGAGTTATGAAGTGGCGGATGCCATACGCCGTGAAGTAGGGTCCATTCCTGAGGCGCGCAATCTATCCTATGGCACCATCAATGTATTTGGCAAACCGGTATCGATTTCACTGGTCAGCAACGATATGGAAGCCGTTCGCGATGCCAAACAGCGGGTACGCGCCTATTTGGAATCCCGGGACGATGTCAAGGACGTCACAGATACCGATAAAATAGGGATGCCCGAACTATCCATGGCACTAACCCCACAGGCGCGATACCTAGGGTTGAGTGAATCACAGGTATTTGACCAGATTAGAAAAGGCTTCTTTGGCTTAGAAGCGCAGAGCCTGCAGCGGGGGGATGAGGAGATCAAGGTTTGGCTGCGCTATGATGAACAGGATCGACGCAGCCTGGATCAGTTAAAAAATCATCGCTTGATTACCCCCACAGGAGCCAGTTATCCACTGGGTGAGTTGGCTGATTTTGAGTTTAAATACGGGGAACGGGAAATTACCCATCAAAGCGGTATTCGAAATATAAGGATTGAAGCAGACCCAGTGGGATTGCTTACCTCGGTGCCCAAGGTGTTGGCAGAAACCGAACAACAGGTGTTGGCCGGGATCATACAAGACTATCCCAATATGCGCTATACCTTCGAAGGTGAAGCCCGCTTGAGTGCAGAGGGACAAAATAGTAGCCAAATCCCCTCCGTGATCGTGCTGATTATCATAGTGACCATTGTGCTGATCAACTACCGATCCTGGAGCAAGACCATCGCCATACTACTCATGCTGCCCTTTGCCTACGTGGGGGTAGCCTGGGGTTCTTTCATCAATGACGTGCCGGTGAGCATCTTTTCCATTCTGGGGATGATTGCGCTGTGGGGCATTCTGATCAATAACGGGCTGGTGCTGATGTCGACCTACAACGACCTGATTAAAGAGGGGAGAGGGACGGAAGCAGCGCTGCGGG
>JANQPK010000325.1 GCA_028289505.1 Cyclobacteriaceae bacterium | reverse complement strand
TGGCAGATTAAACTTCAATCTTACCAAAAGAAAAGCTGGATTCGAAGGTGAGGATTCAGAAGCCACCGATTTTCGATTGACCTGGTCGCATACCCCAGTATCGCGTGGCAACAGTCGTTTCTCTGCTTCCGTAAATGCGGCTACCAGTACCTACAATCAGAATAATACCCTTACCGTTCAGGAGAATATCAATGCTAACATGAATTCCAGTGTAAGCTACTCAAAGGTGTTTGCGGGAACTCCCTTTAATCTTACCTTGAGTGCCCGTCACAATCAAAACCTCACCACCAATATTGTAGACGTCACATTACCGGAAATGAGTATCAATATGAACCGGCAAACGCCATTTAAACGCTCAAAGGTTGAAGTACTGAAGAATTTTAACTTTGCCTGGACCTCCAATGCACGAAACCGTATCACCAACGCTCCCACCCGAGGCAGTGCCAGTTTCAATATCGTAAATGCTGGAGAACAAGTGGATGACACAGTGGCATTCAATTTTGAAAACTTATCTAACCTACTGGAAAATGCCGAAAACGGGGCCAGCCATCAAATTCCCATCTCCACATCGGCCAGGCTATTTAAACATTTTACCCTGGGGCCTACCATCAACCTTACTGACCTGTGGTATCTTAAAAAGCTTGATTACACTTGGATACCTGAGGAGAATGGGGTACGGGTTGATACCCTTGATGGATTCACCAGAGCAACTACCTACACTACAGGTGCTTCACTTAGTACCAGGATCTACGGTACTTTCCAGGGCAGGCCGGGAAAAAAAGTACAGGCCATCCGACATACCATTATCCCCACCGTAAGCTTTGGTTATACCCCTGACTTTACCGATCCCAGCTTTGACTATTTTCAGGATGTGCAGGTAGATTCTTTAGGTAATCGTCAACTACTTTCCCGATACGAAGGCTTCGTATTCGGAAGTCCTTCCCGCGGTAATAGCGGATCAATTGGCTTCAATCTGCAGAACACCCTGGAAATGAAAGTCAAAAAAAATGATACTACCCAGTCAGAGAAGATCCATATACTGCGAAATTTGGGGTTTTCAACTAGTTACAATCTGATTGCTGATTCCTTTAATCTGGCGGATTTTAGAATTGTAGCCAACACCAGTATTTTAGACAATTTGATAGATTTCAATGCAGGGTTGAGTATTGATCCCTACACCTATGAATTGCTTTCCGATGATGAAAATGGGAATATCACCCAACGGCGAATTAATGAGTTTGCTTGGAAAAATGGCCAGGGAATTGGTTCGATCAGATCTGCTAATTTTGCTTTAAACACCAGGCTAGATCCCAGATCTCTACGAGGTGAAAAATCCGAATCTAATCCAGTGACTCCTCCCAATACCAACACTTTTGGACTGGATTCAAACGATCCTTTAGATCTTCAGCGAGAAGCTCAGGTGGAGCATATTGTTCATAATCCAGACCACTATATTGATTTTAACATACCCTGGACCCTACGCCTGCAATATGCTTTTAGATATACCAAAAGGGGCTTTGAAGAATCTCAAATCACCCAAAGTCTCACCTTTAGCGGCGATGTGAGTCTCACTGAAAAATGGAAGCTCAGCTTCAATTCAGGATTTGATTTTGAGAATAGCGAATTTACGCAGACCAGATTAAGCATTAACCGTAATTTACATTGTTGGGTACTCAGTGTTGACTGGATCCCATTCGGACGTTTCCAACAATATAGCGTAAACATTAATGCCCTAAGCCCACTTCTGCAGGATCTTAAACTTTCAAGGCGGAGAAGCTTTGTGGATAGTGGTGCTAGCTTTAACTGATCCAATCAGTGACCTGATCCAGAGTTGGATTCTTGACTTCTTTTAACTTCATCTTTTTTCGCATACCACAGACGTCATTGAATAATTTGTTGGCAGAGGCTGCTTTTATCTTCTCAATGCTGTAAAGACCCAGTTTCTGCAATACAGGGATAAGCTCCTCTGGCACACCAATGGCCTGGTAATCCTCTTTGGTAGCTACCTGTTCTCTTTTCTCAGGTTTCATTTGAGGAAAAAATATGACATCCTGTATTGATTTGGAGTCAGTCATGATCATACATAAGCGGTCAATACCTACCCCCAAACCTGCTGTTGGTGGCATACCATACTCCAAGGCCCGTAAAAAGTCCTCATCTAAAACCATAGCCTCATCATCACCTCGCTTACCCAGTTCCAACTGTTCTTCAAATCGCTGCCGCTGGTCGATAGGATCATTCAACTCGGAAAATGCGTTGCAAATTTCTTTGCCATTACAAATTGCTTCAAACCTTTCCACCAATCCCTCTTTTTCGCGGTGCTTCTTAGCCAGAGGTGACATTTCAACCGGATAATCGGTAATAAAAGTAGGTTGGATGAGCTGTGGTTCGCATTTTTCCCCGAAGATCTCATCGATAATTTTTCCCTTTCCCATAGACGGGTCTATCTGAACCTGTAGTTGCTGAGCAGCCTGTCTTAGTTGTTCTTCATCCATACCGGAAATGTCTACACCAGTGAAGTGTTCAATAGCCTCAAACATGGTGAATCTTTTCCAGGGCCTTTTGAAGTCGATCTGTTGATCCCCTACGGTAACGCTGGTAGTACCATGCAGATCCAGAGCAGCCCTCTCAATCATCTCTTCCACCAGATTCATCATCCACTGATAATCCTTGTAAGCCACATAAAGCTCCACCTGTGTAAACTCCGGATTGTGGAAACGGGACATTCCTTCATTGCGAAAATCCTTGGCGAACTCGTACACACCATCAAACCCACCTACAATCAAGCGTTTTAAATAAAGCTCATTGGCAATTCGTAAGTACAGGGTGGTGTCCAGGGAGTTATGGTGGGTTTTAAAAGGCCTGGCTGCTGCACCTCCGTATATGGGTTGCAATACCGGAGTTTCTACCTCCAGGTATCCCTGATCATTCAAAAAGGATCTTAGGGAATTTATTAACTGAGTGCGCTTGACGAAGGTCTCTTTAACCTGAGGATTAACTATCAAATCCACGTATCGCTGTCGGTATCGTTGTTCAGGATCTGCAAACTCGTCATGAAGAATCCTGTTACCCTGCTCGTCTTGGGTCTCCTTTACGATTGGCAATGGTCTTAAAGACTTAGACAAAACCACCAAAGATTTGACATTAACGGTGATTTCACCGCTTTGGGTTTTGAATACATTTCCAGAAACTCCAATGATATCACCTATGCCCAAAACTTTCTTAAATACAGTATTGTAGAGGGTCTTGTCATCGCCAGTGCACAATTCATCCCTTTTCAGATAAAGTTGTATTCGACCCTCCGCATCCTGAAGCTCCGCAAAAGATGCAGATCCCATAATCCTTCTGCTCATAAGACGGCCAGCCATAACAACCTGCTCTAAGCTTTCACCAGCTTCGAACCGCTGCAAAACTTGAGATGAAGTAATGTTGGCAGGGAAAATGGCGGCAGGATACGGATCAATTCCAAGATCAAGAAGTTGTTCTCGCTCCTGTCTTCTTATTATTTCTTGTTCACTAAGTGGCATAATTTCAGAATTTAGCTGCAAAAATAGGATATTCTTGCAAGTTAACGGTCTTACTTGGCTGCTCTGCGGGTAATTTCTTTTTTGATCAAACTGTATTCCCTACTAGTTTGACCAGCTATTGCAGTATTTTCCTTAGCCCTACGGATCAAATAAGGGATCACTTTTTCGACAGGTCCATAAGGGAGGTATTTCGCCACGTTATAACCCGCATGCGATAGATTGAAACTAATATTGTCGCTCATTCCATAAAGTTGAGCAAAATAAACTCTGGAATCATCTCGGGGAATATTACTGGAGTCCATCAAATCAGTAAGATACAAGTTACTATATTCGTTATGGGTGCCACAGCAAAGACCTATATGGTCCAGGTGCTGCACACAAAATTCTAACGCACGGTTAAAGTCATGGTCTGTTGCTTGCTTATTTGGCTGAATAGGATCATTGTAATTCATCTTATCAGCCCGACCTCGTTCTTTCTCCATATAGGCACCCCGTACCAGCTTCACACCCAGATGATAACCTTTACGGATAGCATTTTGATGAGCCTGGGTCAAATTTTCAAACATATCTTTTCGATACATCTGGTAGGTGTTGAATATGATGGCTGTATCAACATTGTATGTTTCCATCATTTCATAGGTTAGTTGGTCTATTACGTCCTGGATCCAACTTTCTTCAGCGTCAATTAGCAGCCTTATACCCTTGGAATGGCATGATTGACAGATGTGCTTCATTCTTCGACGGGTTTGTTTCCAGGATTGCCATTCTTCTTCGCTGAGATCCTTGCCGGCTTGAAGTTTT
>JANQPK010000313.1 GCA_028289505.1 Cyclobacteriaceae bacterium | reverse complement strand
GCAGAGTCGGTCAACCATCCCACCGCCCAGTATCACATGAATACCGGCAACCGGTTTGGAGGTGATCCAGCAATTGGATCCTGGGTCACCTATGGTTTGGGTTCAATGAACCAAAACATCCCTGCATTTGTGGTACTACCAGAAGTGGCCTATCCTCAAGGCGGCTCGGCCAATTGGTCCAACGGATTTCTTCCGGCTCACTACCAGGGAACACCATTGCGACCAAAAGGGTCCCCCATCTTGAATCTGGAACCCCCTCCTGGTCTTAGCCGATACCACCAACGGGAAAGCCTTGATTTATTGAAGGAGCTGAATCAAGTTCACCAACAGCATCATGCGGATCATGATGAATTAGCCGCTAGAATAGCCAATTACGAGCTTGCCTTCAGAATGCAAATGGAGGTACCTGAGCTAATGGATATAGATTCCGAACCGGAATCTATAAAATCTCTGTACGGAATTGGCCGTCCTGAAACTGATGCCTTTGGTCGGAAATGTTTATTGGCCAGGAAGTTAATAGAGCAAGGCGTGGTGTATGTCCAGTTGTTTTCTGGCGGATGGGATAGTCATGATTTTCTGGCACGAGCCCACAGTAACCTGATCACCAGTATCGATAAACCCATTACTGCCCTGATAACTGATCTGAAACAGCGTGGATTATTGGATGAAACCCTAATTGTTTGGACTGGTGAATTCGGGCGGACCCCAGATAACGGACTGCGTGAAGGGGGTATTGCCTATGGCAGGGACCATAACCCCACTGGCATGTCCATGTGGTTCGCAGGGGGTGGTGTAAAAGCGGGGCATACTATCGGAGCTACTGATGAAATTGGTGAGAAAGCAGTAGAGGTAATACACCCTATTCGGGATGTACATGTTACCATGCTGAACTTATTGGGACTCGATGACAACAAACTGACCTATTTTCACGGTGGCCGCTACAAACAGTTAAGTCAATTTGGAGGAGAGGTTATTTCGGAAATATTGAATGCTTGATGGTTTTGCAATCCAATTATAAGATCGCGATATTGTATTAGACATACGATGCACATCTCGAATTACTTATTCTCACTTATCTTCATTTTGATGGCTGGCTGCCAGCTGCAAGCTACCGTTCAAAACTTTAGCAGTGGTTCAACACCGGATATTGTAGACCGGGTCGACTTTCAGCCTTTGAGCAAGCATGTAAAGCGTCTGGCTAGAAAGCTGGAATACCTGGGCGCTCCCCTACCAGCATCAACTCTGGAGCAACTGGAAAGACTTACCAGCGATTCCGTTAATCAACCAATTGTTGAAATTCAGAAACTGCTGGACCCTTTCTGTTTGGCCAGTGTGATGATTAATCCTGAATCCAGGGTTAAAACCAGCCAAGGACCGGCACCAGCAAAATTACATATCAACCACCCTCAAATGTTTTTGGTCAAGATCATTAATGAAGCAGGCGTTACTAGTAGGATGAGGTTGACTTCTGATGAGTCCTCACAATCCAATATGGAGAAAGATCATACGCATTCAGAAATGGACCATGAAATTCGGGATTTGTTTCATTTCAGGGTATATATGCCGGGAGGAACCTGGTTACATTCTCCCTCCAAACAAAAACTGACTGGTCTTGAAGTCAATTATGGTGTGATATTCGTGACTGGCAAAGAACAGGGAAAACGTGAAGCTACCCTAAGTTTTGATGTCGGTCAAGGAACCCAGGATATAGGCTTCCGCAGTGACCTGCCCATCCTGTTTAATATATTAGATACCTATCCGTTGGAAATTACGGAGATTACGGACAATACCGAGGAAGACCTAATGGCTGGCCTCATCATTAAAGATGCTTCTGGTCACATTTTCCCGGGTCAAACCAATCGTGCTTCGCCAGATCTTTGGTTTCAACCGCAGATTTATCGCACCTCCGGTGATGTTATAATGGTTCCACCAGGCACCTATGATATAACTTGTTTAAGGGGGCCAGAATATATTCCTCAAAAAAAGCAAGTAGAAGTAGATGAGAATGGCGGTAATATCTCATTTGATTTAGAACGTTGGATTGATCCTTCGGAATTCCATTACTGGTCCGGTGATCACCACATTCATGCGGCCGGCTGTGCACACTATATTGATCCGCTAGAAGGTGTATTGCCAAAAGCAATGTCAAGATATATACAAGGTGAGGATCTTAAAGTGGGCAGTGTACTCACCTGGGGCCCGGGATTCGACTATCAAAAGCAGTTTTTTACAGGTATAACCGATACTACCTCTGAGTATCCATACACTATACGCTACGATGTAGAAGTTTCAGGTTTCGGATCGCATGTGTCGGGGCATTTGGTGTTATTGCGTTTAAAAGAACAGATATACCCAGGTGGTGACTCCAAAGATCATTGGCCTACACTTGGGCTGAATACCTTGAAATGGGCGAAAAAACAAGGGGCTATTACTGGTCCGGCACATTCTGGATTCGGTATTAATACCTATAGTGATCAGTTGCCTAACTACGAAATTCCACCTTATAACAGTATTGGAGCAAACGAATATGTTGTCGATATCACCCATTTGGTTGATGGACCTGATGGCAGCAAGGTCCCTGCCGTAGATTTCATCTCTACGGGAGATACCTGGCCGGTGGCAGAACTCAACATGTGGTACCACACTTTAAACTGTGGCTTCAGGACCACCATTAGCGGTGAGACGGATTTCCCATGTATAACCGGAGCTCGAGTTGGAGTATGGAGGTCTTATGTACGTCAGGAAGACAATCTCAACTACGACAGTTGGTGCCTGGGTATTCAAAAAGGAACCAACTATGTATCCGATGGGATGAGTCATTTGATTGATCTTAAAGTAAACCAAACCTTAATGGGTGAAAACAAAAGTGAAGTCAAACTCAACCAACCCGGTACTATTACGGTTTCTGTCAATGCTGCTGCGTTGATCGGTGATGAAGAGCAATTAACCATTAAAAAACTGTATATCGGTGAAGACAGCCCTTTTGACCCTATTCCGTGGGGAATTGAAAATGCAATAACCGGTGAATCCGAGGTATTGCTGGAAATAGTTAAAAATGGCTATCCTATTGACCAAGTAACCATCAAAGCCGATGGAAAACTGGACAACTACACTTTTGATATACCTGTTGATCATAGCAGTTGGATCGCAGCTAGGATTTACCCTTCTTCTCATACCAATCCTGTCTTTGTTATGGTTGATAATAAACCGATCAGAGCCAGCCGTAAAAGTGCAAAATGGTTGAGGGAAGGAGTGGACGTTTGCTGGTCGGAAAAAAGCAAAACATATCATGAGAGCGAGCTCGATGATGCAAAGCTCGCTTACGATCACGCCAGAAATGTTTATGATCAGATTATTTTAGAGAGCAAGGTAGACTTGGAACCAGAGTCCCTTACCTCAAATTCTGAATAAAGTTACCCCCTGGTAGTCGATAACCAGCTGCCTGCGCTTAATCAGCGAAAGAATACAACTACTCATTTCCATACTATCAATACCCATTTCTGATACTGTTAGCTGCTAGGTTTACAGAAAAAAGGAATGGCGTTGAAGTCGGACATGTCGATCATTTCAAGAGGGCAATTGATATGCCGGATCTGCTTCGCCACTTCCTTTTTTGCTTCATAATAAGCACTTCTCGATTAGAATCTATTGTTTCATTTAAATAATCATACCATGAAAAGACCCCAATCATTAATGTTTGCCCTTTTGATATTACTATTCTCCTGTCAACACCAGGAAGAAGTAGCTCCTGCCAACCAGGCCGATATCAGTTATCAACAGGTATCAGAAGGGTTTGAACAGATGTTTGAAGGGGCATTACAAATGGCTGCATCACTGGAATTATTGTCAGTGGTGGATCGTGACCAAGAACTACTAACGCTAAAGATGGAATTTGAGAACACGTTTGAACAAACTAATAAGTTTCTTGATCAGTATTTCAAAGGATTACAGGGGATTAGGTCGAAGCCCAGCTATCCACTTGCTGCTTTAAACACACTTTTTTTAGATGATCAAAGTGCTTTTAGAACCTTTAAGAGTATGGTAGATACTGCCGATATACTCAATACCGTACAAAAAATGTATATTATATCATTGGGTACGGAAATACTGGCTGCGCAAACACCTTCCCTAGCTTTGGAAGAGATCGGATACTTTAGGGAAAAGGTGGTTAACTCGGATGATTTGAATCACCAGCAACGAATTTTGCTTTTGGAATTTGTGGCTGGATCTAAGGTCCTATTGGAGTTTTTACAAAATGGGGAGGTGCTAAAAACGAGTAATAATATAGCATTTAATCTGTATGGTGATGTTCCCATTAGCAGAACCGCAGCCTGCTCTGTAAACTGGAGAAGTATTTGGATGGATGGAGTGGTAGGTTTAGTAGGTGGAGCAGTTTGGGGTGGTTATATTGGAGGGACTGCTGGTACGTTTACTGTACCTGTCTTAGGTACCGCGGCTGGTGCTGTAGGAGGAGCAGTTTTCGGGGGAGCCTCGGGATTTATTTCGGGAGTATCCTATGGAGTAGCAAGTGACTTGCTGACCACTTGTTTTAGGAAATCTTCTAGCGTAGTGCAGACTTTCAGCGGCTGTAATCAGGCATGGGCAGCATACGATCACTTTGAAATCAAGGAATTACCAGCTGATTGTTTTAGGATTTCAATACCGATTAAAGACCTGTACTAAAAATTAAATGACTTCAAGTATCCACAAATGAAAAGAAAGACTTTGATAGCATTAGTAATTGGTTCCGTTCTTTTTACCATAGGCTTAATGATTTTCGGCAGCCACGGGTCATTAAAACCTACCGAATTGGGATTTTATACCTCAATTGCAGGCGGCTTAATATGGTTTGCAGCTATGTATTATGCCGTAAGAAAGTTCTGGAGAAACCCATAGCTTGTCATTGACCATTAAAAGCCCCTGTATTAACCCGACAGGGGCTTTTAGTTTTTTTCATTAATAACTACTTCCATTTTTACTGGTAAATGGTCAGATAGGAATCGTCCCTGCGCTCGTCTTGGATCCAAGTGAACATAGGCAACTACTTTGAACCCCTTGCTGAATACATAATCAATTCTTTTGTCAGCCTGAATCTGTTTGAAGCCATTAAAAGTACCGTATGGCATCTTTGCTGTTATCCCGGAGTGACCCAAATGATCCCTTAAATGATCTACAATATTCTCGATGGGAGGCTCTTTGGAAGTGGCGTTTAAGTCACCCATCAATATCACAGGTAAATCCTTTTTATTCATTAACCTGATGCGATCTACAATAAGTTTGGCAGCTTGCGCTCTGGCTTGTGCACCTTTATGATCAAAATGGGTGTTGAATACCCAGAATTGGTTCTGAGATTGGTCTGAAAATAATCCATAAGTACAAATTCTGGGTAAAGCAGCATCCCAGCCTGTAGATATCTGATCGGGGGTTTCAGAGAGCCAAAAAGTGCCTGACTCAATTACAGTAAACTTTAGAGGCTGATAAAACAAAGCGCAGTATTCCCCTTTGGTTTTCCCATCATCTCGTCCCACACCCAGATATTGGTAGTCTTTGAGTTCGTTATTTAGATATTCGACCTGAGTAAATAAGCCTTCCTGAATACCGAATATATCAACATCTATTGAATCCATAAAGGCCACCATATCTTGTTTGCGGTGCTCCCAGCTGTCTAATCCATCATGGGGATTATTATAGCGAATATTATAAGTCATGAAGGTATAGGCCTGACCGTAATGACAGTTCACTAAAAAAAATGAACATACCACGATTAAATAAAGCCTATAATAATAGTTCATGATAGTTAGTTGTAAACCGTCTATTTCATCCAAACTGGTTTCAATACCGGTTGATGCTTTCTAGTGAGTATATCTTTATAAAGGTCTGGTCTTCTGGCATTTCTATAGCGATAGCCGCCAGCTAACTTCAATTTTTCAGCGGTTAAATTTGCCACGGTAATTTCATCTTCAAAACTCCTGGTTTCCGCTAGTATATCACCAAAAGGATCTAGTATCATAGCATTTCCATTCTTAAGCTGATCACCATCATAACCTATGGGATTGGAATAGGCGTAATAAACCCCGTTGTCGTAGGCCCGGGCCGGCAGCCACCGCAGAATCCACTCACGCCCTTTTCTTCCATCGAATTCCGCCCTGAGCGCTTCTGGATGTTCTTTGCGGTGCTCCCAAAAGGAATGCTCAACAAACCCCCTGCCTGGCATCGGTGATGGGGTGCAACCTGTTACATGCGGTGCAAAAATAATGTCTGCACCTAACAAGGTTGTAGCTCTAACATTTTCAATAATGTTATTGTCATAACAGATCAGTATGCCGCATTTCCATCCTTCAATTTCAAATAGGCAATAATCATTACCAGCAGATAAATAGTCACTAATGAAAGGGTGTATTTTTCGGTGAACCGCTTTCAGTCCCGTTTGATCCACACAAACATATGAATTGTAATACTTGTCTTGATCATGTTCCACCAAACCGGCCAATATGGTGATCTCTAATTCATTGGCAATCTGAATCAGCTGTTGACAGCTGGGTCCGGAGGGAATTGCTTCTGCCAATTCATGGATCTGTGAAAGATCCAAATCCCTGAGATGTGTATAAGCGGTAATGCACAATTCATGAAAGCTAACCGCGTTGGCTCCTGCGTCACGCGCCTGGGTAGCAAGCCGCTCTATTACATTAAGGTTATAGACTTTGTCTCCACTTCGAGGTTGGAATTGGGCAACGGCGATCTTTAAATCTTTCATGTCCATCAGTACTATGCTTCACACTAAGTTAGTACATATGGTCATTGTTCAAAGGGAATTAAGCACCATTGGTAGGCAAAATTACTTCGAATAAGGTATTGCCCTTATCACTTGATTCAAGAGTAATTTTTCCCTCAAGGGTATTGACTGCCTTTTTGGTAATGTAGAGCCCCAGGCCGTTGCCGTTCGATTTCTCATGACCAACAAAGAACATGTTCCAGATTTTATTATGGATTGAAGGATTGATACCACAACCATTATCCTTCAATCTGATGGCAACATGACCGTTTTCCTGTAGCACATCTAATTGTACCAAAGGTCTACCGTTATTCTGTTCTACTGAGCTAAAGAATAACGCATTCTCAATCAGATTTTGTAGGATGATATCAATGAGGTCTGGATAAGAACTGAACTGAATATCGTTTTTTATATTCCAGGAGGTCTCTATGTTATGGTCAACGATTAAATCTTCAAAAATGTCAAAGGATCTTGGCACCTGTTTGGTAAAATCAATACGGCTATAGTGAGATGGATTATTGATTTGGTTAACATTAATTAGCTTCTGTAGCATCCGGTCCATGCTGCGAGCCGTATGAGCTGCTCTATCAAATAACTCTGAGGCCTCTGCTCCCAAGGACATTTTAGCAAGATTACTAAGTCCGATTATGGAGGTGAGAGGACGTCGAAGATCATGGGATGATTTGTAAAGAAAGGTATCAAGCTCCTGATTGGTTTGCAGAAGCTGGGCTGTTCTGTTTGACACTAGTTCTTCCAGGTGTTCATTTACTCTTTTAACCTCAGCATTGGCCTTGATAAGTTGTTTTTTTTGCCGGTTAAATTTCCTAGTGAGAATAAGAGATATGATGGTCAGAACGGCAAGAACTATGGCAAATGTGATAAAGGTAATATTACTGCTAATTTGATTTTGAGACTGAACTAAAGTTGCCATTTTAATAGAGTCTTCATTAATTTGAGAACTGGCATTATTCTCTATGGTGACAATACCTTTGGTGAAACCGCTACTACTGGCCGCGGAATTTGAAGGTACTAATAGCATCATCATCATCAAGGTCTTAGTAGCAATCAACCTGCCTAAAAAAACCTTGATTAAGTGTAAAACCCATCTATATTTTAAACCACTGTTTTCTACTATCATTGATGTCTGCTGGTGAGAATAATATCCGGTACCGTATTGGAATGGATAAAGAAGTGAAAATGAGGGCTTAAAAGGAACTCATTCAAATATTGAATATTACATGGGTAATTGCTCTTTGATTTTACTTTAGGTATTGGTGAATTTGGGACTTAGATGCGATTTATTCTACCTCTTGCGCTCTCTAAATTACCTACTGCATCCATCTTTTTGCTGGCTCTTGCCAGACCAAAAAGCGGCATTCTGCTATAAACACATTCATATTCACCGGCTCTTACTTTATAGGTTTCATGCCAAATACCAACGTCTCCCCTACTTTTGCCCAACTTTCGGTTGAATTCTACCCATGCCGGCCAATGCTCGTGATTAGGATCCCTGGCATAAGCTTCCAGATGATCAAAAGATTTCCAATATTGAACGATCACTTTTCGACTCATGATGTGACCTAAAAAGCCACACTCCGGATGCTGGTATAGTTCTTTGATCATTCTTGGCATAGCTAGGGCTACCGGAAGCCATCGGTGTATTTTCCAGGGTTTATTAACACGCATACCAATTAAGAATACTACGAAATCACCCTCAATATTGGCAGTGACACGTTTGGGAATTATTTTAGACATAGTGACAGCATTAGGTTGAGACTAATTATGCAAAAAAATGATTAAATGACAGCGATTAATAGGCGTAAATTTCTCAATCAGGTCAAGCAACTGCTGGAAATTAATCCTAGGGAAGCATACCACATCCGAGTTAGAAAGCTATAGATCTTTGATCTCTGGTCTCTGATCGCTTATCTCGAATCTTAAGTCTGGGACCCAAAGATTTAAGATCTTAAACCTTAGATCTTAGATTTTAGACCACTATCTCCTTCTCATACCTCCGCCACCTCTATAGGATCTACCAGTGGATTTTTGATAAGACTGCACCCGTTGCTGTCCCCGATTCCTGTTTTGATAGGAGCGGTTGACAGAGCTAGGGGT
>JANQPK010000304.1 GCA_028289505.1 Cyclobacteriaceae bacterium | reverse complement strand
ACTCGAATGCCACATACAATAGAATTAAAAAGCAACTTGTCATACCGACAGTTAATCCAACCAGATTAATAAAAGAAATTGTTTTATTCCTAACCAGGTTTCGGAAAAAGATGACCAAGTAATTTCTTAGCATTTAATAGAGCTTCATCTGGGATTTCGAGCAAACCAATTACTCAACATACCCTTCAATCTGGTCAACAAGCATGCCAGGAGGTAATTAGTTTAACTGGCTCAATCAAACCAGTTACTGTGTACGCTATCGAACAATTTCGTACGGCCACGAACGAGATGAAGGTGCAGACCCTAACTCCGCTGATGGTTTTCTGATCTACCTTTAACTGCCAGACAACCATCGGCTCATTTCTGGGATTATGATAATAGATACCCTGCAAGTTATTTGAAAATAGAAATGAAATCCTCTTGTTACATTTTTTTATTAATGGCATTTTCGCCTATTCATCTTGTCCAAGCAG
Source organism: Cyclobacteriaceae bacterium (assembly GCA_028289505.1). Lineage (GTDB taxonomy): Bacteria > Bacteroidota > Bacteroidia > Cytophagales > Cyclobacteriaceae > SZUA-3. The sequence continues at coordinate 13,934 of JANQPK010000304.1, read as the reverse complement.
AAACCCCAGAAGATTACCTCCAATACCATTTAAAGATCAGTCAGGCAGAGGAACTGATTGCAGAAGGATCATTTTATGGTGCTATTCAAGTGTATGAAGAGGTATTCAAGTCCTATCCATTTGTTTTTTTAAGAGATTACAAAAATGCCACTCAAATTGCCTGGCATCTAGGAGATGAAACCAAAGCATTGGAGTTTGTAAGATTAGGCATAACCGGTGGTTGGGAAATGAAACAAATAAAGAAGCACAACTTCTTAAATGGACTTGCTGAAACCGCCGGTTTTAAAACAGTCAAAAAACAATACGACTCGTTACGTGCGGTTTATTTGGACCGGATAAACTCAGACTTAAGATGGGAAGTCAGGAAGATGAGTTGGAGAGATCAATGGATGGCCATTAAGGGCTTGCTTAGGTTTAGTGAAAAAAGTCAGGCAAAATGGGGTGAGAAAAGGTTTGCACCAAAGAATGAAGAAAGACTACGGCGATTGCTAGACATTATCAATCAATATGGCTACCCCGGTGAAAAGCTGATCGGTAACGAGGTATGGATGATGGGTATTGTAAGCCGTCGTAATCAATTCTCAGCAGAGTTTAACCAATCAGATACCGTTTATCAGGGTCTGAAACCCATACTCTATACCTCCATATCCAAAGGCGAGATGCTTCCGGCGATTTTTGCATCTATTGATGATTGGTACATCACTATCAAGAGTAGCTGGCAAACAGGTTCGTATGGTTTTCTAGCTGAGTTAAAGCCGGAAGACATTCCCCGATCAAATAAATTAAGAGAGAAAATAGGTTTGCGTTCGGTGGAGGTCCACAATGCTTTGATAGATGTGCAAAACCAAACGGGAATGTGGTTTAACATGTGGCCCAGCGGAGGTAAGAAGATTGGTGTGGATTCTGGTGAGTAAACCTGATATGAAACCATTCAAACACAGCCTTAGAATCCTCCTTAAATATGGCCAATATACGGGGTTTGCACTTGTCGGATTGAGTGTTGCACTAACATCCGTATGGTTCATTGCCGACTATGTAGGGGCTTCTTATGAATATGATAGATTTCACTCCAATCATGATCGTATCTACAGGTTAACCATGGACGTTGCTGCAGGAGGTAATACAGACTCCTATGCTACCACCGGCAAACCCCTGGGTGAATATCTAACCAAAAATTATCCGGGCATTGAGACCTATGCAAAATTAAAATTCCAACAATCTACGGTTCGGGTAAATGATCAGTCATTCATGGAATTGGGGCTGTTTCAAGCAAACCCAGAAATACTTTCTGTCTTTAGTTTCAATTTTCTTGGTGGCGGTGAAAGATCTCTATTAGAGCCCAATACCGCTATATTATCAAAATCCTTAGCTGAAAAATACTTCGACAGCATTGATGTCATCGGCACCCAAATCCAAGTAAATGATCATATCTACACCATAACCGGTGTATTTGAAGATTGGCCTGAGAACTCCCATCTGAAGCTAAATGGGCTGTTGTCCTTGGAAGAAAACACTGAATACAATGTTCAAAGTTGGTTTGATTTAGAACACTATACCTATGTATTGGTAGATCATACCACCGATCAACAAGACCTGAACACTAAACTGGATCACTTGGCTGCTGAACATTTGTTGCCGATGTTGGAAGGATCAGGCCTGGGTATTGAGTTTCATGCGCAACCACTCAAACAGGTTTATTTCTCACCTGGTCAGGTGGACGATGTAAAGAAAGGCAGTCTGAACTACACCAATTTGTTAGCGGTTACCGGAATTCTAATATTGATCATTGCCAGTTTGAATTGCATCAATTTAACCTTGACCAGATCGACATATCGATCTAAAGAAATCCTCCTGAAGAAAATTCTTGGAATCTCCCGTAAGCAACTACTGCTTCAAAATGCTCTGGAGTCTTTTTTAGTGACCCTGATGGTATTATTACTTGCGGCAGTATTAGTGATCCTCTGCGAAGGATTCTATATGGATAATACTGGATTCTCAAGTTTGAAATTATCAGAAAATTGGTGGCATATTATTATTTATACCAGTTTGATTTTTACGGTCAGCCTGTTAGGAAGCAGTTACTCTGGGGTATATCTCTCATTCTCCAACAATTCGATGGCACCAGAGGGGCCAAGAATCACTTTTTTGAAAAAGATGCTACTGGGTTTTCAGTATGCTATTGCGGCAATCATTCTCATTATCACTTTAGCAATGAACCGTCAACTGGGCTTCATAAAGCATAAAGATTTGGGATTCACCAAAGAGCATGTGCTGATAGTAACCCTTCCCGAAGATGATCCTATCAAAGACAAAACCCTTCAATTCAGAAAATACTTGCAAGACATTACACCAGTTCAAAATGCCTCACTGGTTGGCAGCGGAGCGTTACCCGGGGAACAAAATGGGAAAGATGTATTTAAGGTGAACATTGCAGGCATCAGCACTGAAAAAGTATTTAATATTTATCGAATTGATGAATATTACTTTGATCTGCTTGATATTAAGATGGTAACAGGAAGAAATTTTAACCCTGATAAATTAAGTGATAAAACCGGAAGTGTGATCATTAACGAAACACTGGCTAAATCGCTAAACTGGGACCAACCATTAGGAAATAAAATGTGGTACGGTGGTGAAATGAAGCAGGTAATCGGTGTGGTGAGCAACTTTCATAATAAATCACTGCATAACCTAATAGAGCCCATTGTTTTTCAATACGAGACGTCTTATGCCACCAAAATTCTCCTTAAAACTCGTTCATCCGACATAGATATCATCAAGTCAGCCTGGAATAGATTTTACCCTGATTCTCCTTTCTCCCTTACCTATTTTGATCAATTTATTGAGGCCCTGTACCAGAAAGAGCATCAACTTGCGCAGGTGTTCGGTTTTTTTTCGCTTGTATCTATGATGTTATGTGCTATGGGGTTGTTTGCGCTCTTTTCATTGCATGTACTGCAAAAGACCAAGGAAATGAGTATTCGAAAGGTGCTGGGAGCCAATTATTCAAACCTCCTCCAGTCGATCACAAAACACTATAGTACAGTGGCAATCCTATCCATTAGTACTGCTATACCCATCTCCTGGTATGTTCTAACCAGATGGCAATCTGAGTTTAGCTATAAGGTTCCCCTTGGTTTTGGGGTATATTTTTTTCCCGGGCTCATTCTCCTCAGCGCCAGCTTGGTGGTTATAGCTTATCACCTTGTTAAATTATTGCATATTAATCCGGTTGATGCCTTGAAAAATGAATAATTGCTCAAAGATATACCTTACTATTTTTCACCTATTAATTTCAAGGCCATTTCCAACTGGGGATCTCTCAACTGAAGAATATCCTGCATGGTGGTTGGCATGTAGTAATCAGGCAAAGTACCGCTCCCCTGGTATCTGTTTTCATTGCTGTTCATTACATATTTGACAAGTGGAATTTCCACCGCAATTTGTGTATTGGGAAGCCTAAGCCAGGCAAAATCTCCTCCATTTCCTCCGTGATAGGCACCTCCAGATTCTTCTCCGATGAAGACTGCTGATCCTGCACGGTGGGTGGCCGAGGTAAACTCTGCAGTAGTGGAAGCACTGCGCCCGTTCATTAGGATGTATACATTGCCTTCAAAGTTGTTCTCTGATGGGGATTGAATAAGCAATCCTTCATTTGCCTCCGGCCTGGTGGCAAACTTTCCATCCGGCATTTGATAAACCAGGGGCTTGTTGGCCTTCCACCAATTGGCATCCTTATCGGTGTATTTGTATAGAAAAGTGGTGTCGGCCACTCTTGCTGAAGCGTACAAAGAATCAAAATACGAAGTTGGCTCACTAATAACATAGGTAAAAAGTTTCCTCCCTAGGATATCCGAACCACCTTCATTGTATCGCACATCGATGATTAAGTTTTCAATGCCTTTTGCTTCAATTTCGGAGAAAGCCTTTTCGATGATTTTGTCAAATTTGTGGGAGTAAAAGTTTAGCACGGTGAGCAAGACGGTACTATCAGAAAGAAACTCATACCTGATGGGATTTGCCCGGTTCTTCCGCTCTAGCGAAACCCAATGGTCCGAGTACTGCTTCAGTCGCGGATCTTTTTGAGAGTGATACTTCCTATAATTTCTGGTCCACTGTTTCAGTGTGACGGCGGCATATTCCCTTTCGAATACGGTACCATCGGAATTTTCCAACACCACCGTAAAAACTTCAGGGCGTGCAATCAATAGATAGTACCATAATTGGAAATCAACCCCATACTGTAGCCTACTTTGTTTATTGGAAAGGATGTTGCCATCTGAGGAGAAGTAGGGTATAAGTGTTGCATAAATTTCCTCCATTGATTGCCCATTGATGCTTTTTATTTTGGTTCCGGGACTTAAACTTGCTGCTGAGGAAAAATCAAAGGCAGCATAGCCCTGTATCGGTTCGAATTCCCAGAATACCCTGAGCGGAAAAAATTTACCCTCTTTCATAATTTGTTCTAGGGTCTCGGCCTTGGGGACAGCAATGGTATGCTGGCACTTAATTTTAGCTACTATGGCACTAATTTTCCAATAAAATTCTTGATATGAATGTTCCATCTCAAGGCCTTGCTTAAGTTCAGTGAGCATTGAATCCATAGCGGATTTGCTGGTATACCGATATAGACCAGGATGGAATTTTTCTAATCCCTGTCTAAAAATGCTGAAGTCCTCCTGTAATTGATTGGGTGAAAACGTTTGATCAAAGACTGCTTCAAAACCAGATTGAGCATTCACTTGACATGTTATGGCTAAAAGTAAAATCCAGATAAGTTTCATTTGCCCTAATAACCCTATTCCCAGACTACCTTTATAAAATATTGGTTCTGATCGATCATAATGTCATCCCGGTCAACCCCCTCTATGGCCAGCTGCTGCCATTGAGCCGTCGGTTGAAGGGTTTCGATTTTATCTGAAAGTGAGATCTTAACAGGTATGCCAAAATCCTCCTCCCCCGCTTCCCATCGATATTTCAGAATGAAATGATCATTGCTATTTTCTGTTGACAAATAAAGTGCCGGAAGCTCAATCTGTCTTAAGTATTAGATTTTCCTGTAGCTGAGCCATAATTTGGGCTACAAAGGTTTATTTACCTAATGGTTCAGGTTAAATAATGTTAAAGTGCAAATTAAAAATATAGCTCCCAATCATAACTTACTCATTGCGTAGCGAATCTACCGGATTGGCTAATGCAGCTTTAACGGTTTGTGCAGAAATAGTTAAAATAACAGTACCAGAAATCACCATAATGGGGACCACGAAGAGCCACATATTCATTTCGATAGCAAATGTGTAATTAGCCATTTGATTTTTGATGATCCAGTAACTTATTGGAATGGCTATCATACCGGCGATCAATAAAAGTTGCAGATAATGCTTTGAAATAAGTCTAACCATGCCAATTACAGAGGCACCCAGCACTTTTCTGATGCCTATTTCCTTGGTGCGATCAACCATCATGTATACAGAGAGTCCAAATAGCCCAATGCTTCCGATGAAAATGGCGAGGCCTGCAAACAGGCCGATCATAGCACTTAGTTTTTCATCGGTTTGGTATTGCGCGTTGAAATATTCATCCAGAAAGAAGTAATCGAAAGGGTGATCCGGATAATGGTTAATATATGCTTCCTTGATTAGGGCCAAGGATTGGGTAGGGTTCCCAGTATTTAGTTTAATAGAGAAAAAGCTTAAGGGCCCCGGGCCTGTTAGAAATATCAAAGGTTCAAAATCCTCTTTTAGTGATTTTGAATGATAATTCTGGACCACACCAATTACCTCCAACTCTCGCCTGAATGCACTTATAGTTTTGCCAATGGCATCCGTAGGAGATCTAAAGCCCAGCATTTTCAATGCACGTTCACTGATAATGGCACTATTATGGTCTTTTTCAGGATTACCAAAAAAATTAACCCCCGAAAGAAAATCAGCTTGATACAGATCCAGGTAGTCTTTGTCAGCTCTTACCACATGTAGTGTTACGCTTTCCTCCGGATCTGAACCCACCCTTCTTATACCATTGGGCACCATCCAAGACCTGTACCCTGGAATACTTGATGACAGGGAGACTTTATTTACTTGTGCAAACTGTCTTAACTGATCCAGAAACGCAGGCGCCGCCGGATCATGAGTCTGATGTGATTTAAAATTGGTTACCACCAAGGTGTGTTGAACATCTATTCCCAGGTCCTGGCTTTTCATGTATTTAAGCTGCTGGTTCAGAGCAAAGAGCCCGGTAATCAGAATAATAGAAACCACCAATTGAAAAACCACCAATGCGTGTTTGATGGAAAGTCCGGGCTTACCAGACAAACGATTCTTAAGAGCGCCTACCGGTTGGAGTGTATTATGAAAGATCGAGGGGTACCATCCTGATACTACAGTACCCAGCAACATCAACACCAACAGGGCCATAACCATGTTTGGATGTGATAGAATGCCGCCTTGAAGATTAAAGTTAAATTGTGTTTCTAGCACAGGGCTAACCAAAGTCACCAAAAGTGAAGCCAAGGCTAAGGCAGCACTGTTGAGCAAAAACGCTTCTACAAAGAACTGTTTGTGCAGTTGATATGGTGTAGCCCCAATAATCTTCCTGATGCCTACTTCCCTAGTCCGCCTAATATTCTTAATAGAAGATAAATTCATAAAGTTTATCCAGGCAATGGCCATGATAACTAACGCCAAAACTGATAGCCATCTCATCAGTCTAAAGCTGCCATTGTTGGCTGCCTCTCCCAATAGGTCTGAATGTAAGTGAATGGATTGAAGGGGCTGCAAGTAGAATTGTGAAGAAATACCCCTGCTGGTGGTTAGGGGCTCTATTCTACTGTGGGCGAGAAGGTTAATATCCTGCTCCAGTTCGACTATCTCGGTATCGGGCTTAAGCAGTAGATAAGTAAAGAATCCATCCCAACTCCAGTTGGTATCATCGTGATCGGTAAGCTGGTTCCAGGAAAACAACATATCGAATTGGAGATGTGAATTCCTTGGTACATCCTCAAAAACACCAGTTACTCGGTACTCCCCCCAAATACCCGCATCAATGATTTTATTTATGGGATCTGTTTCCCCAAAGTATTTCTTGGCCACAGTGTTGGAAATCGCTACCTGCTTGGGTTCTTTTAAAACCGTAATGGGATCCCCTTGAAGTAAATCAAAAGAAAACACCCTGAAGAAATCCTCGCTGGCCATGTAAATTTCTGACTCCTTGAATTTCAGACTTTCACCATCCTCTCGAACTACTTTTACTGACATCTCCAGTTCCTCAGCCATCTTGAAGAGCCTGGTGTAAGCTTCGACCTGAGAAAAATTCTGTACCACATCCGGCCCCATGGGCATGTAGACCTGGGCCTTGGAATACAGCTTTTCTCCGCCTACAGATTTATCATGGGTTATCCGGTATACTCGGTCCCTATTTAGATGAAACTGGTCATAACTGGATTCAAAACCTACATAATTTAAAATGAGTACACCAGTAGCCATGCCAATGGCTAGTCCAACTAGGTTTATGGAGGTAAAGGATTTGTCCCTGCATAGATTTCGTAAGGCGACTTTGAGATAGTTTCTAATCATTGAATGATGATTTATTATTGGTTGCGCAGCGAATTCACCGGGTTGGCCAATACGGCTTTAATGGTTTGAAAGCTGATGGTAATCAAAGCAAGAACTAAGATGGTTAGTATTGGCATTAAAAACAGCCAGGCTGTGAGATCGGTTTTGTGGGCGTAGTTTGACAGCCAATTACTAACACCCCAGTAACCAAAAGGCACCGCTGCCATGCTTGCTAACACGACCAGTTTGAGGTAATCCCCTGACACCAGAAGCCAAATATTTAACAGCGATGCCCCTAGTACTTTTCGGATTCCTATCTCTTTGGCTTTCTGGTGAGTAGTATATAGGACTAAACCAAAGAGTCCCATACATGCCACCAGTACTGCTATTACACAAAACATACCCATGATCCTCCCAAACTGTCGGTCGGCTTTGTATTGTCTATCAAAAAAGTCGTCTAGAAAGAAATACTCAAAAGCATTTTCGGGATAAGTGGTTTCCCACTTTTCTCGAACCAGGTCAACAGTAGCTGAAAGTTCATGTCCACTTACTTTTATTGCATAATTGGGTCTACGGGTAGATCCGGCCATATACAGAATAGGCTGGGTATTTTCCTTTAATGACTGATGATGGTAGTCGTTTATCACTCCAATGATTTCAAATTCCCTGTTACCGATAAACACCAGGTTACCCAAGGCTTTATTGGGGTTTTCAAAGCCAAATCGTTTAACCGCTGAAGTATTGATGATCATGGATTTATCACTGGCTGGTGCATCAGGTTGAAAATTTTCTCCAGCCAATATTTTTAAACCAAAAGAACTCACGAAGTCTTGGTCTACACTCACAATAGCAATGGAAAAATTGTCTTCGGATTCCAGGCTACCTAACTTAATGTCTGAGCGATGCCAGTCGATCAATTCACCAGGTATTGCGGATGAAAAAGTGACATTTTTTATCTGAGTGAGGCTAAGCAATTCGTGCTTGAAACCTTGATATTTTTCGGCTGTGTATTGATCGGTTATACTTGGCTGCTTGATTATCAAGGTTCGCTCTATGTCAATCCCAAGATCGGCATCCATCATGTATTTTACTTGATTGAATACGGTAAAAACTCCGATCAACAATAACAGGGTTATAGCAAATTGGAAACTAGTCAGGATTTTTCTTAGTTGCACACCTCCAAAATTGAGATTAGCCCTTGCCTTCAGTGCAGGGATTGGTGAAAATCCCGATTGGACTAAAGCGGGATAAATGGCCGACAAGAATACGCCCATCATAAACGTACCAAAAAATATCAACCAGGGAACCCAACTAACCTGTGTTTCATACGGTAATGGTTGATCCAGAATAGAATTTATTAGGGGAAATCCAAGCCTTACCATCAAGATTGCCAATAACATGGCCACAACATTTAATACTACAGTATCGAGAATAAATTGCTTGACAAGTTGAGTCCGATGGGCACCCATGATTTTCCGAATCCCCACTTCTTTGGCTCGATCTAACGAAATAGCCATGGCCAGATTGATATAATTAAACCAGGCAATCGTTAAGATGAATAGTGCTACAATCCCCAGAAAGTAAACGGTTTTGGCACTACTATTGGCAGACAACTCTCTTTCCAGGTTAGAATATAAATGGATGTCTTCAATTGGTTGTAGGTTATATCGATCCTTAGATCCTTTTGAATGAAAGGCAGTTACTACTGAGAAAAGCTGTGATTCAAATTCCTGTGGATTTATTTCCGGTTCCAGCAGTACGTAGGTATAGTCTTCGCTCCAGTCCCAGTTTTCATCCTGTCCTTTACCCAAAGATGCATAAGAGAGTAATAGGTCAAATTTGAAGTGGGTATTTTCTGGTATCTCTTTTAATACTCCTGTTATTATATAGGGTTCTTCTTCACTAATATTAATGGTCTTCCCCACGGGGTCTTGGGAGCCAAAGTATTTACGTGCTGTGGCTTGAGTTAGCACCGCTGATTGAGGGGCAGTTAAGGCTGTTTCTGATATACCGGTTTCCAAGGGAAACGAAAACATGGATAGGAAGTCATTATCTATATAATAGATATTCTTTTGGTTGAACCTGGTTACGCTACCATCCGCGCTCTGGTGACTAACCACACCCTCAATTGGATGGACCCGGCTGTACCGGTCTAACCCGGGAACGTAGTTTTGAATAGCTGGAGCCAGTCCGGATACAGTATTGGCAGAAGTACCACTGTAGACTCCTTTATTATAGTTTTCAAATGCCACCCGATATAAATATGAACTGTTGGTATGGAAAGCATCATAGCTAAGTTCAAAGGTGACGTATTGGATGATCAAGATGAAGGCCGCCATACCAAAGGCCAACCCACCGATATTGATCAAGGAGAATGCTTTATGCTTTAGTAGATTCCGCCAGGCGATTTTGAGATAATTTTTGAGCATATCTACTCAGTCTTTAAAGCCTCAACAGGGTTGGCTAATGCCGCTACAACCGCTCGGAAACTAATGGTGAACAATGCAACAGCCACCACCATCAATGCAGCTAAACCGAATGTCCACCAAGTCAACTCTGTTCGGTAGGCAAAATTTTCAAGCCACTTACTGGTTATATACCATGAGACCGGCATGGCCACCAAGGTGGCTGTCGTCACTAACTTCGCAAAATCTCTGGTAGTAGTAGCCACAATTTGTATAATGGTGGCACCCAGTACTTTTCGAATTCCGATTTCCTTGGTACGTTGAGCGATTGAAAGTGCTATCAATCCTAATAACCCCAGACAAGCGAGAAGAATAGCCACTATGCAGAAGGCCCCAATAATTTGAGCTGTTTTAATATCTTGCTTGTATCCTTCCCTGTATTCATCTGAAATAGAAATGTAGTTAAAGGGTAACTCAGGAACTATGTCCGTCCACGTTTTCCTCAAATATTGTATAACACCGGTACTGTTTCCACCTTCGAATCGGACAGAAATAAAACCTGTATTAAATTTTCCTTTGGTGTACCGGTACACTTGTGGTTTTATGGGGTGATGTAGGGATTGAAAGTTGATATCTTCAACAATCCCTATGATATTCAAGGGAGTGGCATCATGCTGGAATTTAATGGATGTGTCTTGAAGTTCGTTCAGCCCTAACCTTCGGGCAGCGGTTTGATTCAAAATGACCGACTCAGCTTTATCCGAAGCAAGATCAAGGGAAAAATTTCGTCCGGCAAGTAGCGAAAGGCCGTAAGCATTAATAAAATGTTCATCTATAGAAGTCACTACCATTTGTAATGAACTCTCGGGTGGTTCGCTGCCCAAGTGTACTTTGAAGCTGTTCTGATAAAATCCTTGAGGAACGTTTTCGGATAGTGTGATGGCTTTTATTCCCAATGCTTCTTTGCTTGATCCTAATGAACCCTTTATTCTTTCCAATTTCTTTAAGTTGTCTTCCACCTGCCATGAAGTAAGCTCCAAGGCGATAATGTTGCTCCTATTAAAACCAAGATCAGCAGCGCTCATAAATTGAGTTTGCTTTTTGATGAGAAGTACAGAGCACACCAATATGGTAGTAATGATAAACTGAAATACCACTAATAGTTTCCTAAGACTTAGCCCTGCGGAATTCGTATTGGCAGATTTTGCTTTGATGATAATAATGGGCTTAAAACCAGAGAGATATAACGCCGGATAACATCCAGCTACTAGCACTATAACAACGCCTAGTAGTATTAGCAATGGTATGGAGAGTAGATGGTCGGCCGAAATTATGGTGAGTGATCTATCTGCAAGCTGATTAAAATATGGTAAGATGGTAGTGGCAAAAATGAAACCTAGCAACAACGCCAAAACTGTAATGAGGCTGGTTTCACCCAAAAACTGTTGGATAAGTTGTTTTCTATTGGCGCCAATTACCTTTCGCACACCAACTTCCTTGACTCTTTCTGTATACCTGGATATGGAGAGGTTTATAAAATTAAAACACGCTATCAAAAGTATAGCTACTGCAATTGCTGCCAGTACATACAGGGTTGCCGAGGAAATGGGCTTGGCACTCTCCAAAAATGTATCGGTTTCACCAATAAGATGAATGTCGACCAAGGGCATAAGCCCCAAGGAGCTTCTTCCCTTCATATATTCCGGGAAGTATTTGTCCTCAATAAATGATAATTGCTTCTCCCAAAACTCCGCAGAAGTGCTTTTAGGCAATTGGACCAATGTCATGCTTGCGGAAGACCACCATTGGGAAAATAAGTCGGGAAAAAAACGGAGCATTCCTGAAGGAAATATAAGCAGGTCAATTTGAATACTTGAATTTGAAGGGAAGTCACCCATAACTCCGGTCACCACAAAAGCCTGATCCTTTAACTGGATTATCTCTCCCCTGGGATCAGTAGCCTCAAAATGCTTCTCGGCAAATCTTCTGGATACGACGATTGAATGGGAGCCATAATCCAACGTTTCCGTTGAACCGATCATCAGATCAAAGGAAAACATTTCAAAGAATCCAGTATCGGCCATATGAACTTCTTGAAGGAATAATTCCTGGTTAACCTTGACCGGTTGCTCTGTGCCAATAATGGACACTGCGTTTTTAAGCTCAGGATAATCGGCTTTTAGCACTGAGGCAAGTGGATTAGGTGTAATATGACTGTATCTTTTGGTTTCTAGATTTTGCTCGTAGACCAGGTATATATCCTGGACGTTTTTATGGAACCTGTCAAAACTGAATTCGTGGAATACGTATTTGCTGATAAGGATAAAACAGGCAATGCCTACGGAAAGACCCAGTATATTTAACATGGAGAAGGCCTTATGTTTCCATAAGTTTCGCCAAGCGATGATTAGGTAGCTTCTCAGCATTCGATGGGTGCTGTGTGTTTAGATTCAATTAGTTCAAGAAATATGCCATTGAATAATTTAGCCAAACAGGACCATTTAGTAGGTCGGAATGTACGCCTTCGAACGAATTAGTTCGGGTACGAACGTGGGAGGGGTTTTAATAGCATTGGCTGTTGGTCCAGATCATCCATAAAGAAATCGGTCCATAAAATACGGTTGACTAAAAATATACCTATATTATAGGTATTATAACCTAGCCAACCATGAGAATCAGTATTCAAATCACCCTAGTTTTTTCTGTATTAGTTTTAGCCACTTCTTGTTCCTGTGAGAGAATGAATGAGGCCAAGAACGCGGTCAATGCAGTCAAGAACCTAGCCGAGAACGCTGAAAGCATACAAGAATCCCTGGAGGAGGCCGATAAGCGTATGGAAGAAAGAAAAGAACGGGGTGATACTGTGGCCATACACTATGAACAACTGGCTGAGTATTTGCCTGATGCTTTTGATGGGTACCAAAGAAATGGCGATCTGCAAGGGGCCACTACTAAAACCCCGGGACTTGGTTCCTATTCCACCGTCAGCCAGGAGTATCAAAATCAAAGCGGTGATAAGCTGGAGATCAACATTGTGGATTACAATACCGCTTATGCCATGTATACCACGGTAATGGGGGCTTATGCTGCCGGCTTTGAAATTGATAATACCGAACAGCAGGTGAAAGGATTTCAACACTCAGATGACGTTAAAGGCTGGACCATATTGCAGAAGAAAGACCAGAAAGCAGAGGCCTATGCGGGAGTTAGCGACCGCTTCCATATTGCGGTAAAAGCAGATAATCAAGACAATGTGGACTTTGTGGTGGATGTTACCACTAAAGAAGTGCCGGTAGATAAGCTGGCCAAGCTTTAATAGGCACCTACACTCATACCTCTTTCCTAGATTGATGAATGTATTTAATCACCATACTAAAGCTGACCTTTCCCATTGATTATTTTAAGTATGGCGTCCCGGCGCCAGGCAGTTAGGCGAGCAATCAATTGTGCAGGGCTGTGTAGACCTGGTAACGGTTGTATAAACGCTTCCTTCTCAGTGATGGAGTTGATCTTTCTATCAAAAGTATCGCCCATCCATAATGTTCCATGCTGCACCTCTAAAAGTTGCTGGATGATATAGTCGATTAATCGCTTGTCTTCCATTAACCTGTCCTTATAAATATTTCAGGCACTCTAACTCGCCCGATATTTGTGCTTAGAAATAATTAGATTTATTCAATGAGGCAAATTATTTGGAGATTTGTTTGCCTGAGCCTAATTACAGGTTGTGGCGGAAAACCAATATCTGAGGTCAATCCCTTGAGACTCGCACCCAACACCACTGCCTATGTTTATCTGGAGCTCGATCAGGTCACCACACCGTTTAATATCCAGCTAAACTACTGGCCCCAGTTCTCAACCTCCCAATTACAAACACCAAGCTACCAAATTACTAAAGATACCGCGGTGACTATAGCGCTAACCGCCAATAAACCAAAGCACTACACACTGGATGTGAATGGAATTGACATTCCTT
>JANQPK010000271.1 GCA_028289505.1 Cyclobacteriaceae bacterium | reverse complement strand
GTAGGCTGAGAAGCTGAAATAAAACCACTGGAGTGATTTTGAAGGAAAAGTTGCCCGGAAAAGCCCTTGGCACCACCCACATAGAAATCGTCTAGTTGGTCCCCGTTTACGTCTGCCACCATCAGGCAGGGACCCAGTTGTGAGTATTTATGGGGTAGCAGAATTTCTTGTTTAAAATCGTCATAAGGTTGTTCTTGATGAGCGTAATCTAATTCAAGTTCATCCGTGATTTCCTTGAATAACGGTGTTGGCTTTGTGGTTTCATGCTGTTTGCTGATGGTGTTTTCCTGTCTGATCTCAATTCGTTGATTACTAGAAATATTATCCAGATAGGTATAGCTACCATTGGGCCAACGGATTTCTAATTGATCAACTACTTCAGCTGTTCCGATACCAAAATGAATAATGGGCTCAACTGATGATTGAAAACCCCTGGTGGGTTGAAGGTATTGATATTGGGTAATGCTATCGGCTTTAATTTTCACGCTGGTACCAATAGCTAATCTATTATCTTCTACACCCACCAGCACCAATTGAAGGTAGTTGGAGGTTCTCTCAATATTTTCATAAACCAAAGCTTGATCATCCAGATTGTTCAATACCAGATCAAGATCACCATCTCCATCCAAGTCGCCATAGGCAGCACCGGTGGTAAAGCCTTCAAAGTCAATTCCCCAGGAATCCGATTTGTTTAAGAAGTTGATCCCGTCCTGATTTTCAAAGCTGTAATTTTTGATTCTCTCTACTGGAAAGCTTTCAATTACTTCCAATGCACTGCTTTTAGTGCCGATTTCCTGCATGTAGATGATCTGGTCTTTATATTGTATATCCCTGCGAATGCCATTGCTGATAAACAAGTCCTTATATCCGTTGTTGGTGACATCAAAAAGTAGAGGCCCCCAGCTCCAATCGGTCTCTGAAATCCCACTCAATTCTGCAATTTCACTGAACCTGCCTACTCCTGAGTTCAACTGCAGGGTATTCTGCATATATTGGTAGTGGTACCCCTCACGAACGATCCGCTTAAATCGCTCAGGATCCATGCTGGCCATGTTGGCTTTTTTTCGATAGTTGTCCGCCGGTTGCATATCGCATACTATGATGTCCGGATAACCGTCATTATTGATATCATTGATGTCGCTACCCATACTGGAAAAGGAAATATGACCAAAAGATTGATTTAGTTTATTGGTAAAGGTGCCATCACCATTGTTGAGGTAGAGGTAATCCGGTTCAAAAAAATCGCTGGCACTATAAATATCCGGTAAGCCATCTTGATTTAGATCTCCTATGGTTGCGCTTAAACCAAAGGCAAAATGATCAATCCCAGCCTCTTTACTTATATCGGTAAAGGTACCATCATTATTATTTCTATATAGTTTGTCAGCTTCATATGGTTTTGGATCATTCCGGGCAGCAAATAATTCTTCTTGGTTAGCAAAGAATCGGTCTGAATGATTAACCAAGTACAGGTCCAGATCTCCGTCGATATCGTAGTCAAAAAAGCTGGCTTGTACCGAATACCCGTTATCATTCAGGCCATATTGCTTGGCACTTTCAGTGAACTTGCCATTTCCTTGATTGATATAAAGCAGGTTGTTCCTGAAGTTTCTTTGCCCCGAACGACATACATATATGTCGAGCCAACCATCATTATTGATATCAGTGAAAGTAACTCCAGTGGTCCATAGGTTTGCACTTAGTATCCCTGATGAGCGGGTTATATTCTCGAATTTCAGATCTCCGGTATTAAGGTATAGTTGGTCACCTGCCATATTACCGGTGAAGTAAATATCCGGTAAACCGTCATTATTGAGGTCTCCGATGGCAACGCCACCGCCGTTGTAGTAATAGGGAAAACGAAGTATATTTTGCTCTTCAGTTTCTCTTATTAGGTTGGTAAACTTTATCCCGGTATGCTCATTTGAAACCAACAAAAAAGCGGTTTCAGGTATTGATTCTGGCTCTTTGTCCTGACAGGAGAAGAACAAAAGCAATAAAAGAAAATACCAGAAACGTGTCGTCATCAAAAATTACTTCGGTCTAACTTCCAAGTGGTTACAGGATGGTTATTTATGGCAAATAGAAATAGAGATGTTCCAGTTCCCGTGTGGATTTTATGGATTTCTTTAACTTCTCCCTTAACCATCAAACCCGATTCTGATGGTGGGATAGCCTGTAAGCCTTCTTTTTCAGTTCCCTGTAAAACAAGTCCAACACTGGCGTCGTTGCGAGTGGTCTCTACCTCAGCCGCATATAAATTACCAGCAATAATATAGTCAGTTAGTTGATCTCCATTGTAGTCAAAGGGGAGTATCGCTTCAATAGAAGAAACCTGAGACCATCTCGGCAATGGATGTGCAATCAACTTTCCCTCCCTGTTTTCCAGCCATACATGTTCAAATGTGGTAGCCTGATATTGGACCGATTGCTCCAGCATTTCTTCTCCATAAATATCTTCCAGGGAGGCGTCGGCAAAAGATTCAAAGGTTTCAAACCTCACTGCTATTTGGGGAATTTGCTCGGAGGAACACTGTCGGCCCCTAAGAGGAAGTTTCTTTCCCTTTTTTTCATAGCTCAAGACGATGTCTGATCTTCCATTCTGATCAAAGTCATGGGCATAAATGGAAAATGGACTGCTGAGTGAAGCTTTGTACTTATAGTTTAATCCCAGGTTGCCAGCGATGATATCCTGGTCTCCATCATGGTCCACATCGGAAAGGACCATGGCTCGCCACCAGCCAGTCATGTCCTTTAACCCAAACTTTTTGCTTGCGTTTTTGAAATTGCCATTTCGGTAGTTAAAGATCTCAATCTCCATCCATTCACCTGCCAAAATGAGTTCAGAAAGCCCATCTCCGTCCAGATCTTCCCATAAGGCATCAGTAACCAGTCCGGCATACTGTAAGGTTCCCATCTGATCAGCGGTCAAAGGTTCAAAAAAGATCTGATCATTGATTCCACCTAAGTTTTCTAAAATAATTGACTCTGGACTGATTGGATACCGTCCAGGTTGAATGCGGCCACCAATAAACAAGTCAAAATCACCATCACCATCGAAGTCCAGGGGTAGTGCGACTTTACCACTTGACTGTGGCAGATTTCCCTGAGCTTTGCGGAATCTACCCTGATGGTTGTAATAGAGACGGTCTTGATAATATTCAGCAGGTTTGGAGGGGTCATTTCCACCGCTGATCACATACAGATCTAAGTCGTTATCACCATCCAGATCGTATAGTATACAGCCGGTATCTTCGTGTAAGCTGTCTTGTTCCCAAGGTCCTGGAAGCGTCTCAAACTGCCCGGAGGTGGTTTGAACGAATAATTTGGCGCTACTTCCTGCTGCGTTTCCGATAAAAATGTCGTCAAGACTATCACCATTCACATCTCCCACCACACTGCAAGGACCTAAATTTGAGTTTTTGTGGGGTAGGAGAGGCTCATTGTAAAAATCATCATATTCATCTTCAAGATGTGTAAAGGATGGTGATAAGCTTTGGGCATTAGTAAAAGGAAGCCCCATTTTTGTGGTATCGGTGACTTGCTTGATCGGTTGGGCATCTTGATAACTAGCGGTTATTTGTTGGTTGGCTGCAATATTTAGGTACAGGTTGGTACTACCATCGGGCCAGGTTACCTGTAATTGGTCTACCGTATCGGTACTTCCCAGACCAAAATGGACCAAAGGTTCAACAGATGACTGGAAACCCCGGGTAAGCGTGTGATCAAAGTACTGGCTACGGTTATGAAGTTTCATATTAACTTTAGTCCCGATACCGAATGGATTACTCTGCGGTCCTTGGAGTTTCACCCGTAGATATCGATTTACTCCAGAGGCTTGATTTTTGTAGATAGACGCAGGTGCGTTGATATTGTTAACAATTAGCTCTAAATCTCCATCGTTATCAAGGTCTCCTATAGCCAGGCCGTTCGAATATCCTTGCTCCGTGAATCCCCATTTTTCAGTCATATCCTCGAAACTCAGGTTGCCATTATTTTGAAAAACATAATTGGGGATTGGGGTGCTGGGCAGTTTGGTATAATCTGTTTTATTTCCAAAAAATGAGGCTTCATCAAAGCTTCTTATGGCATCATTATTATTGACATCCCTCAAAATTCCGTTGGTGATGAACACATCCTTGAGGCCATCATTATCCAGATCGGCAAAGAGTGCGGCCCAGCTCCAGTCAGTATTTGACAACCCGGTCATTTGTGAAACCTCGCTGAATACCGGTAAGCCATTGGCGTTGGTACCGTTGTTCAGTTGCAGGGAATTTTGCATATACTGAAAATGGAAGCCCAACTCTACTGCTTTATAAAAAGTACTGGGGCTCATGCTGGCCATATTAGTTTTTGACCGTTTATGATCGGCTGGAGTCATGTCTACCTGTATAAGGTCCATAAGACCGTCGTTGTTAAAATCAGCAGCGTCTGCTCCCATACCAAACATTGAAGTGTGGTTGGTGCTTTCTTTGATGACTTCCCGAAAAGTTTGGTCCCGGTTATTGATATAAAGGTAATCGGGAACGTTGAAGTCATTGGACAGGTAAAGGTCCGTCCACCCATCATGGTTAAAGTCAGCTGCCACAATGCCCAGGGTTTGCCCAAGGTTTTGCACCTTGGCTTCTAAGGTCACATCTTTGAAAGTACCATCTTGTTGGTTGTGGTAAAGATGCCCAGAGTATCGGTGTGGGTTGTCCTGCATCATCTGACGGTAGAAGAAATTCCCTTGGCTTACACCAAATAACGGGTAATTTGCCGCAAACATATCTAGGTAACCGTCATTGTCATAATCAAAGAAGGTTGCTTGTATTGAGGGTGATTCATCAGCCAGCCCATACAATTCTCCTTTTTCCGAAAAAGTAAGATCGTGGTTATTAATGAACAACTGGTTCAGTGGTTTTTGATTATTACCGTTGCCGTATAGCACCGACACATAGATATCCAGCCACCCGTCGTTATTGACATCTGCCATGGTGACCCCGGTGTACCAACGATCATCACCTGATACCCCTGCAGACAGGCTAATATCTTCAAATTCTAAATTTCCTTTATTGAGGTACAACTTATTGGGCACCATGTTTCCGGTGAAGTACAGATCTTGTAGTCCGTCATTATTAACATCTCCAACCGCAACCCCGCCCCCCATATAGATATAGGGAAAGGTGTAATAGTTTAAGGAATCGGTTTCAGAAATTGTATTGGAAAAAGTGATCCTGGACTTCAGGCTATCAATGGCAACAAAACCTACTGAAGCTGGTTGATCCACGTTCTTGCAAGAAACAGCCGCTATTAAACAAATAAGAAGATGGACCAAATACTTCATATCAGAGTCTCATAGTCCACATCTCAATTGTTATGTTAAGACATGTGGAATCAGGTTATTCAGGGCAGTTAATATAAAAAAAGCTGCCTTGCAAATGGGCAAGGCAGCTATCTAAATTCATTTTTTAGTTTGGATATTGGGTCAAATTAGGCATTAGATCCAACTCCGACAACGGGACCGGCCAGTACTCATGAGTACCTATCCGGAAACCAAGTGGAACCAGAAGTTCCTCAACCAACCCCCAACGTTTTATATCGTAAAACCGCTGTCCCTCAAACAGCAACTCCCGTCTGCGCTCTTCTGGTATCAGGTCTCGCAATAATCCCTGATTGGTTTCAGAAATATCCGGTATCATAGCCCGGGCGCGAATTTGATTTATGGCAACCAGGGCCTCAGTTGAATTCCCCAATTCGTTTTGTGCTTCCGCGTAGTTGAGTAACACTTCAGCATACCGTACAATCGGGAAGTTAACCTCATACTCATCAGCCACAGCCAGGTTTTTGCCAATTGCTAACCATTTACGGACATTGGCATTATTAAAATAATTCCCATTCATGTTTCCTGATGGAAAAGGTTCCTCTATCCCGTCTCCATCAGTATCCAGCACATCACCGGCACCGACAACTAATAAAGAAGCTTTTCTTCTGATATCCCCATCGGTAAATTGTTCCTGGGAGCTGACACTGGGTGAGTACCAGTTGGCCCATCCAATCATGGGGCTCCAGAAGAACCCGAAGGAGGTTTCCGTTAGATCACCACCCCAGACGTTTGGTGAGGCGCCTATAGACTGAAATTCAAAGATTGACTCGGAGCTGTTTTCAAGGTTACCGGTAAACATCTTTTCAAAGTCTTCGGTTGCCACCAGGCTATAGCCAGCGCCCATCACCTGTTGAGCAGCGTTAACCGATTCGTTCCATTTCTCCTGGTAGAGGTATACTCTGCTAAGCAGACCATTGGCAGCACCACTAGTAGCTCGACCTACAGGATCACTAGCCTGAGCTGGTAACACTGCTGCTGCATCTAATAAATCCTGTTCAATCTGGCCGTAAATAATCTGCTGATCCGTTCTGGCCAATTCCTGATATTCTTCCCTGGTGAGTACTTCAGTCATGAAGGGAACATCGCCGAATGCCATTATCAGATTGAAATAATACAACGCCCTTAAAAATTTGGCTTCGCCCTCAAACCGTGCTTTTAATGCAGCATCCATGTCAATTTCAGGCAATTTTTCAAGCAGAATATTCGCTCGAAAAATTCCCTTGTAACTATCAAACCATCTACCAGTGGAATAGGGGTTGTTAGGTTCCCATCGATAATCGCTGGCTGCCCGGTAATAGGTTCCGTAATCTCCATTATCACCGGTCAATTCATTGATATCATCAGTTGGACAGTCACCCAGCACCCATACACCTTCCCTGTACATACCTCTCAGTGCAATAACATCATATACGGCGGTTAGCGCCTGTTCGGCATCGGTGGCATTTTGGAAGAAGTTATCTGAAACCACACCATTCTCAAATTCCTTGGTAACGAAATCCTCATCGCATGAAACAACTGTTAGAATAAATCCCATTGATAGCACAAGAAGGGAACTTTTCACGATATTTATAATTGAAGTCTTCATATTTCGTTTTGATTAAAATGAAACATTAATACCTAAGGCCAGTGTTCGTACCTGAGGATACAAATCCTGGTAAATACCTGCCACCGCGCTATTGTTCTCATCAAAACCAACTTCAGGGTCAATACCGCTAAACTTGGTTATAACAAACAGATTTTGCCCACTTAGATAGAGTCTCGCAGTAGAAAGTCCAATTCTGGACACCAGATCTGGAGAGAAATTATATCCTATTTGCATGGTCTTCAATCTCAGGTAGGAACCATCTTCCACCAGGTGATCAGATAATATAATGTTCTGATTGGGGTCCGTCCTGATTGGTCGGGGTATTGAATTACTGGTACCTTCGCCACTCCAGGCATTTACCGCACTGACACTTTTATTGTAAGCACGACCAGAAGCTTCTAGTTGTGACCGGGCGACGTTTAGAATGTCATTCCCGGCAACTCCGAAGAACTGAAAGTTCATATCAAATCTCTTAAACTGCATGATACCTCCAAATCCGTAGGTAAAGGCGGGGATTGGATTCCCGGTAATTTCTTTGTCAGCAGGAGTAATCTGGCCATCTCCATCCAGGTCTTGCCAGTGAAAATCACCAGGGGCGGTGGCAATATTTTGATAAGGAGTATTTGGATCACCCAGTGCATTGGCGGCCTCTACTTCTGCCGCATTTTGAAACAGTCCAACCGTGCGGCGGGTGAGGAACGACCCTAACGGAAGCCCTTCTCTTATCACTACCGTGGCGCCTGAGCCCGAATATGAAAATGCTACTACCTCACCCTGTCCGGCCAAATCAATTACTTCGCTATTTAGTGTGGTCAGGTTGGCATTAAAATCATAAGTAAATTGACCCTGGTTTTTTCTGTACCCGGCAGAAAACTCCAATCCTTTATTATTTATTTCACCCACGTTATCGACCGTGGTTGATAACCCAGAAACTCCGGGAAGGTCAAGCACGAAAAGCATGTCGGTATTGGTCTTATTGTAGTATTCAGCGGTAAAATTTAACCGTCCTTCAAGAAATGAGGCCTCAACGCCGAAATTGTACTCAGTGGCCGTTTCCCATTGCACATCGGGATTTGCCAAATCCTGTAGGGCTACACCTAATGAGCTGATACCAGTTTGATTGCCAAATGGATAATCGAAAGTAGAATTCATTTGTGCCAGATACCGGAAGTTACCGATGGCATCGGAACCAACCTGGCCCCATCCACCCCTTACTTTAAGTTCAGAAATGAACCCATTAGAAGGGAAGAAATCCTCATCACTAATTCTCCAACCCGCAGTGAATGAAGGAAATACCCCGAATTTATTATTCGGACCAAATTTCGATGATCCATCCCTGCGGACTGCGGCGGTTAGAAGATACCTTCCTCTGTAGTCGTAAGTTATCCTTCCAAATACAGAGGCCAGGGATTCCTCAACCAGATTACTGAGAGTCCGTTGCTGAACCGGATTATCGACTATTTGAGTAAATACATCCGTGTCATACGAAGCGGTAGCGGTTAGACTGGTAAATGTGGTTTCCTGTGCGGAAGTTCCCAATACTACTGAGAAGTTATGCTCGTCGATGCTATTAACATAAGTTAACACGTTGTCCCATTGCCAAAAATCGGATTCGAAGCGATTATTGCTGATGGAAGTTAAGCCACCTGAGTCTAGCAATCCTTCCCTCCATGCCCCACTGTAACTGTAGTCGCTGGTCCTACTGATATCCGCAGATGCGGTGGTACGGAATGTTAACCCTTCGAACAGCTTTATGTCCACATAAATGTTACCCAGTATCCGGTCGGTGTGATTATCTATATCAGGCCATTTACGCTGAGAAACGGTATTCCTTTGCCGTTCCAGGTTCACATCTACTGGCCCGGCAAAACCGGTGCTAGATAATGCTGGGTCCGACTCGAAAACCGGAACTGTAGGCAGGCCTTGGTACAAACTAGTCCATGCCCCATGAATAAAAGTCCTATTGCCCGCTCCATTATTGCGTTGATTACTCCTGCTGTACATTAGATTATTACCTATGGTGATGGCATTGCTAACCCTATTCTCGGTGTTGACCCTGACCGAAAGCCTTCTCTGGTAGGTTTCCAACATGATACCCTGATTATCAAAATAATTCATGGATACATAGTACTTGTTGTTTTCAGTTCCACCTGAAATGGACAGTTGGTGATCGGTTACATATCCAGTTTGGGTCCCCTCATCAACCCAATTAGTGCCTGCTCCCAGGTTAGTATCTGGGAATGGTATAGGATCCCCAGCAGCTTCAAACGCCACATTCATGTTTTGTGCAAACTCTGTGGCGTTCATGGGGCGGGGAAGCTTTCTGGCAGGCTGCTGAATCCCATAAAGACCGCTGTAGGTCAAGGTTGGCCTGCCGGTTTTCCCTTTCTTGGTGGTAATCAAAACCACTCCATTAGCAGCTCTGGCACCATAAATAGCGGCAGAAGCAGCATCTTTTAATATATCGATGCTTTCGATATCATTGGGGTTGATGGTGGCTAGTGGATTGGAATTCTCATTGTTTCCAGCCGGTACGATGATACCATCAATTACATAGAGTGGATTGCTATTGTTGATGCTTCCTGCACCTCTTATTCTAACATAAACCCCTCCACCAGGCTGGCCACCGTTGGTGGTCACATAGACACCTGGAACTCTTCCTTGAAGCGCTGCATCAAAGGTGGGCGTTACCGTTTGGTCTATCACTTTGGAGTCAATAGAAGCAATTGACCCGGAAACATTTCTTTTCTCCTGGGTACCATATCCAACCACCACTACCTCCTGCAAGGCGGTTACATCAGGATCCAGGGTCAGGTCAATTACCGTGTTACTTCCCACCTCGCGTTCAACGGTCAGATATCCGACAGAACTGTACACCAATACGGTATTTTCATCCGGGACCTCAATAGTATAATTTCCCTCGACATCGGTGACGGTTCCTTGAGTGGTTCCCTTTATCAATACGTTGACTCCGGGCAATCCTTCATTGGTTTCATCCCTTACTTTTCCGGATATTGGGATAGGGTCCAATCTGACATTCACCCGCTCCACTCCTTGCTTAATCTCAGACCTCGACATAGGAGATATGGAGATATTATTATTGACCTGAAGAAACTTTAGTTTGGAAGCTTTTGACACATCCAGCAGGATTGCCGCAACCGTTCTTCGGCCTGACGATGTAAAATCAATACTCTTTTCTGTATCAACGTCGGTTGGCACATAATAAAAGCTAAAATCTGTGTTCGACTCGATCTTGGTAATGATTTCTCCCACCGTGCTGTTGTCGGCCTGGAAATCCACATAGGTCTCCTTCACACTTTTGACTTGAGCTTCCGAATCATGCGCAGCGACGGTACCCAGGCAAATTACCTGCAATACCAATCCATAAGTAGACAATTTTATTGCCATTACTAATGTGCGTAAAGGTTTAATTTTCATAGATTTGTTTGGTTTTGTAGAACTTAGTTTTGCAAAATTCACATGTTCCTGAATGGTGTTTTGAATCAATTATTCAGGAAGGTTATTGTACCCCGGATGCGTCAACATCTGGGGTTCTTTTATTTGATTCTATCCATACACATAGCAGTTAAAAAATTAGAATGACTTTATCTTCTTGTATTTGGTAATTGAATTCGAAACTATGCCCAATTACCTTGAGAATATTTTCTAAGGTTTGATTTTTAAAGGTGCCTATTCCTCTCTTCTCCTGGAGTTTGTTTCCAATTTCTGCCCTGTTCATGACCACAAAATCTACTTTGAACCATCGTTGTAGTATACCAATGGTCTCATCAAAGCTCTTGTTCTCTAGATAAATATATCCGTCTTTCCAGGAGGTTGTCTCTTCTATATCAAAGGACTGTTTTAACACAGCATCAAATTTCATAGTTGCCTCTTCACCTGGATTCAGGAATAAGGTGTTGGCTTTCCTTCCTCGGGTTTTTCTCAGCATTTCAACCTTAACTTTTCCAGTGACCAGTGAAACATTGCAATTACTATCTCCATAGGTTCTGACGTTAAAGGATGTTCCTAATGCAGTGGTTTTCAGTGTATTGGTTTCGACAATGAATGGTCTATTAACGTCTTTTTGCACTTCGAAAAATCCTTCACCATCCAGATATACTTCTCTACTTCCTTTACCAAAAGTAGCCGGATATCGAATGATACTCCCAGAAAACAGTCTTACTCGTGTGCCATCTTCAAATTGAAAGCTCGAAATTTTACCTTCAGGAGCCACCTTTTCTATCAAGCTGATTTCAGGTTCGGCTATTTCAGAAGCACTGTTCCACTCATTATTGTAAGCGAAAAACGCCATTCCAAACAGCACTACCGCCGCCGCAACCCCATACCACCAGTTTTTGCTGTTAGGGCTCAATTTCTTTTGGTTGATTGAGGTTGGCCTTTCAATTTGATCTGAAATCTGAGCCCACAGTGCATTGGTTTCTTCATTAGAAACGGAACTGGACTTAAATTCAAACGACAATAAGATCGCCCGAGCTTGTTCCATACACTCTTTTCTTTCGGCGTTTTTGTCTCCCCAATTGGCCCAGAATTTCTCACAGGACTGGTCGGGATCTATAACCCATTTATGAAAATATGGGTCGTTTATTAAATTCTTAATTAAATGGTCGTTGCTTGTGTTCAAAACAATTGACTTTTCAATGTAAAGACAGGGTTACACCAAAATCCTACTGGCGGCTCATCATAAAAAAGCAATAATTGTATACTTAATATCAGGACTTTAACCAACTCGGTTGCGTTTTTAACCAGTGCTTATTGGGATCGTAAGGGAACTTCTTATCAGCATCATCTATAATCTCCACGCCCAAACCAGGACCTTGAGGTACTTCAGCATAGCTATCTTTGACCACTATAGGCTCTTTAAAGAGTCCACCTCTAAATGGATTAAAGTGTCGACAAGACTCAAGCACCATACGATTTGGGATTGCTGCTACCAGGTGAATATTCGACATCCAAGTCAGGTCGCCATGCCAGTTGTGTGGAACACAAGGCTTTTGATGTAAATGAGCGTGCTGGGCAATATACCAACCTTCACTTAGACCGCAGGTGTCACAGTCCGGCTGCACGATGTCATAGGCATCTCTTTCGACCCAATCCTTGAACTCAAAACGGTCAGTCATGGTTTCTCCGCCTGAAATGGGTACACCGTTAGCTGCTTCGCGTATGCGCAAATGCCGCTCAATAGCTTTGTCTATATCTTCCGGTTCATTCGCTATCCTGGGACGGCTTCGCCCCCAGCGGTCGACCGGTTCCTCTATCCAATGAAATTTTAATTCAGCGAGTTTGGGTACCAAATCTATAGCCTGATCAACCGAGATCCGCATATTGAATTCATGAATCAGTTCGAAGTCGTCACCAACACGCTCACGTAACTTCTCTAGGAATGGTAAGTACTTGGCAATGGTCATGTTCTGCTCAAAGTGCTCTGCAAAACGAAATTTGAAACCGTAAAAGCCCTCTTCTTTGTAACCAAGTGCTTCATCGATTAAGTCTTCCGGTCGCTTTTCAAAATCCCAGATTGTACCACAACTCGCATAATGCTTGATTCGAGTTACCGGTTCACAATTCGTGGTAAGTAATTGGTAAACCGGCTTGTTTTTTGCTTTCCCTATGATGTCCCAACAGGCGACATTAATTCCTGCCCAGGCCATGGCCTTATTGGTGGTTCGATGACTGGGGGCAATCACCTCAACATCGAATGGATTCTTTCCCATTATCTGGGGTTTGATGTGCTTTTCTGTATATTCTTTAACAAACTCAGGGTGGCCGTAGGGACTTGGTCCACCGATGCCGGTAATGCCTTGGTCTGTTTCAACCTCGGTCAAGATAGTGACTCCAGCTCCATACCACCATTTTTCAATGGGATAATCGCAGGAAAACAACCGAACTCTAACATCTGTGATTTTGATGTTTTCCCTACTTACTGCATCCAGAGGGTTATTGCGAATGACGTTGTCAATAGTGGTGGAGACATTAGTAGTATCGTTAGTGCACCCGGAGGCTAGCGCCGCTGCACCTATGGCCGAAGTACTCAGGAAAGATCTTCTTGTTAGGTCCATTGTAATATTTTAGGTTTGAAAAGAATGTAGGATTAAATAGTTCAACTCCACCAAATAGGCAAATCAAGTCCCTCAAATACTGGGTTAGTCTTATAGTATGGTCCGGGCTCCCAAGGAAATTTCTGTTCTATATTATCGATTAATTCTACGCCAAAGCCTGGTTTATCGGGAATCGTCAGCATTCCGTCTTCAATAGGATATGGATCCTCAAAGATTTCCCACTTCAGTGGATTATAGGTCTGGTTAAGTTCACACATATGTCCACTCGGGACTCCAGCCACCAGGTGAATATTGGCGATGGTAGTTAGCCCTCCCACCCAGTTGTGGGGGCAATAATATTGTCCATGTTGGTCAATAGTCTGTCCGATATGCCAACCTTCGGAGATACCACTTAGATTGACGTCTGTCTGAACAATATTCATAGCACCGGAAGAGACAAAAGGTCTTATTTGGTCGCGATTCCAGCAGCTTTCACCACCCGAAACCATTACTGATGGCATCGCTTCGTTTATGGCACTATGTCGTTCCACCGCTTGAGGATGGTTCCAGGGAATAGGTTCTTCGTACCAATAAAATTTAAGATCTTCCAACACTGGGCAGAGTTCATTTAGTATGGTCTGGTATTCCCAGGGAAATTTTTCAATAACCAGTTTGAAATCAGGCCCCACTGCTTTTCTAAGCCGTTCTAAAATGGGGATATACTGTTTCATGGTCAACCCACTATATTTCCAACTGGTACCGTTGCGAAATTTGAAGGTATCATAGCCTGCCTCTTTATGCTTAAGGGCTTCTTCGATTAGTGCTTCATCGCCTTTGTCATACCAAGCATGGCTGACACCGCCACTGGCATAGATCTTTACCTTGTTGGAAGGATTATCACTATTGGAGAGCAATTTATATACAGGTATGCCTTTAGCCTTTCCAATAATATCCCAAAGGGCATTATTGACCCCAGCCCAAGCACCTTGGGCCACATGGTTATGTCCCTGATTATTAGTCAGAAAATCGACATCAAATACATTCGCACCCTTCAACAGCGGAGTGATATATTGATCTGTATATTCCTTTAACTTATCAGGTCCACGATAAGGAGACCCTTCTGCGATCCCTGTTATGCCTTGGTTGGTATACACCTGTACCAAGGCAGCATCTGACTTCCAGACATAAAGACCAGCACAGCGCCACAGAAATTCGCCATCATGTTTATACGAAAGTGGGGTAACTTTAATATCCGTGATGGTAATATTTTCACGTGGCAGACCCTCCGAAGGATGCTGGCGTTGGTTTCGTTCTATCGAGCTGGATACCCCAACCGACTGATCGACCTCTGCGTGATGATCTGTTTCGGGAGTCATACATGAAGGGGCCAGGCTCGCTGCGATCAAGGAACTGGATTGTGAAACAAAGGTTCGTCTTTTAATCTTTTTCATACTATAGTAGTGGCTACAGTATAAAGAGTGTAGCATGGTAGTTTTCTACTTGGTGGCTTTAGCAAATTGATACATTACATTGGCTAGATGAGACTCGAATGGCATTAGAATAGTGGTGGAATCGATTACAGCAAACTTGCAATCAAGAAGAAATCAACGGATTTGGTTTCAAATAGGAGCCGGGAGCCCAGGGAAATTTTTTAGCAATACCTTCAATGAGCTCCACTCCAAATCCTGGTTTATCAGGTAGAGACATATATCCATCAACTACTACCAGTGGATCTTTGAACAACCCTTCTTTGAAAGGGTTGTGGGTTTGGTTCAATTCACACATATGACCATTTGGGGCCCCTGCCACAAAGTGAATATTGGAAATGGTGGTCAGTCCACCATGCCAATTGTGTGGGCACTGAAGGCGACCAAACAAATTTGCTATACGTGCAATATGCCAATTCTCACTAATTCCAGTAAGGTTGCAGTCAGACTGAATAATATCATAAGCCCCTTCCGCGATCCATTGCTGTAATTGAAACCTATTAGTAAACCGCTCTCCACCAGAGATCATCACACTGGGCATCGCTTCTTTTATTTTCAGATGTCGTTCTATTGACCCTTCTTCCCATTGATTCATTGGTTCTTCGTACCAATAGAATTTTAAGTCCTCCAATACAGGACAAAGCTGTTCGGTGATTTCTTCAAAGCTCCAACCATGTTTTTCCAGCATTAGTTTGTAGTCAGGACCAACAGCTTCTCTCAATTTTCTGAGGACGGTAAGGTATTTTTCCATGGTCATATTTCCGTGCTCCCAATCAGTGCCATTGCGGAATTTGAAGGCAGCATAGCCTTCTTCTTTATATTTTAAGGCCTCTTCTATTAATTGTGTCTCTCCATCCTCATACCACTTATGGTTGACTCCACCACTTGCGTAAATTGGCATTGTGTGCCTAGGCTCACAGTCGGTGGCTAGTAGCTGATACACTGGTTTACCTTTGGCCTTACCGATTATATCCCAAAGTGCGTTGTTGATCCCAGCCCAGGCGGCTCGAGGTAGATACTCTCTCCATGGTCCTCCCGAGGTAAGATAGTCCGCGTCGAAGGGATTCTTGCCAATCATTACCGGGGTTATGTGTTGGTCAGTGAATTTCTTAATCTCCATGGGATTGCTGTATGGGGTTCCTTCGGCAAAGCCCACAATCCCTTGGTCAGTAAATACCTCGACCAAAGCAGCATCTGTTTTCCAAACTATATACTTACTAACACCCCATAGCGGAAGCCCATCCTCAGGAACATAAGACATAGGAGTGACCTTGATATCGGTTATTAGAATATCCTCTCTCTGAATCAGGTCCAAGGGACGACGTATATTATTGGATGCTTTTAGTTCTTCTTCTTCATAGTTGGTTGTGCAACCCGCTGCTGAGCTCATGGAAATCGCTCCAGCGGTTTTAATAAAAGTTCTTCTTTTCAATAGACTCACTAGAAGTGTAAAAAATCAAGCAAAGCCGTCCTTAGCGACTTTAAACCAGTACTGATCAAGTTATATACAGACTGCGTCTTAATGCCCATTATGTTGCCAATTTCAGCACAAGGCAGGTCATTATAGAATCTTAAATAAAGGGCTTCTTTTACCTGGTAGGGAAGTTGGTTTAAGGCAGACACCAAGGAGGCTTTTTTATCATCGTCCAAGGTCCAGGTGCTGATTGGTTCGGAAAGCAGAATTTCAAAACCACTTAAGTATTCAATATTGCGAAATTTCTTCTGTCTCCTCAAACTATCAAGTAGCCGACGCTTGTAACAGGTGAAGAGATAACCTTTTATGTGTTTGACCTGTCCGAGCTTTGATCTCTTTTTCCAAAGTTCTACGAAGAGATCTTGAACACAGTCTGAAGCAATAGAGCGGTAAGAAGTGATAGAATTACCGTAGTTAAGTAAACTCTGAATATTTTGTTCGTAGATTTGCTTGAAAGCAGTGAGGCTACCCTCTTTAAATGCATTCCATAGTTCCTCATCAGTTTGTCGGATTTTCTCCGAAAACTCCTTATTCAAAAAAACTTGCTTACCAACTTTTTTGGAATACGTTTCGGCAGTATTCATTCCTTTTGGGAACAGAATGATCGATGATACTATAAGCTAATGAGAGATTGATAGTAATCAAAATTATTTTAAGCATTTGTGAAGTAACCCCATGAATATCACAATTGTGTAGACTAATCAATAGTAGGTTTTAGCAGGCAAACCGTCTCTAAGTAGATGCTTTCACCGAATTGTTTTTTTGGTCGGATTGGGATGCTACTTTTGCTTGGTTTCCTCTTTGCCTGTGATCAAAAACCAATCCTACCTGATGGGGATGTTGATAATGGCGGTCTTGCTTTACCAGATGGATTTGAAGCGGTTGTGGTGGCTGACAGCATAGGTCATGCCAGACATTTGGCGGTGAATGGGAATGGAGCCATCTATGTAAAGCTTACCAATGCGAGTCAAGACTCTGGAAATGTGGCCATCATGGACGTCGACAACGATGGTAAAGCCGAGAATATCTCATATTTTGGAGATTATGAAGTAGAAAGCGGCTATGGTCCAACTAGCATGAGGATCTATAACGACTATCTATTTTTTAGTACTAAAAGCGCCATATACCGTCAGAAATTAACCCCCGGAAGTTTAGTGCCCGAAAGTAAAGTTGAGCTTGTCCTGTTTGATAACTTTGTGGCAGAACATATTGCCAAAACCCTGGCATTTGATGAGGATGGGCATATGTATGTTAATTTTGGGTCAATCAGCAACAATTGTCAGCTAGATAATAGAGCTCCTGAAAGCCTTGGTCAATATCCCTGTGCTGAACTTACCGAACATGCGGGCATTTGGAGGTTTGAAGCCGATAGACTTAACCAAACCCAGAAAGACGGCTTTCGGTATGCCACTGGTCTTCGAGATGGAATAGCAATGGATTGGAATCATCAAACCAATAGCTTGTTTGTGGTAGAGCATGGTAGAGATGATTTGCATCAAACTTGGCCATCGCTATATTCTGAATGGGAGGGAGCCATGTTGCCTTCGGAAGAATTCTTTGAAGTTAAAGACGGAATGAATGGGGGGTGGCCTTACTACTATTATGACCAACTCCAAGAAAAAAAAGTAGTGTCTCCCGAGTACCGAGGAGTGGACTTAACCAAAGTTGGTTTACCTCAGGATCCGATAATCGGTTTCCCAGGACATTGGGCACCGAATGACCTTTTGTTTTACACTGGGAATCAATTTCCAGAACGCTATAAAAATGGGGCTTTTATTGCTTTTCATGGATCAGGTCGTCGGTTTCCATATCCGCAGTCTGGCTATTTTGTTTGTTTTATTCCTTTCAAAAATGGGGTCCCGAGTGGTACTTGGGAGGTTTTTGCAGATGGGTTTGCCAAGCGAGATACTATTGCAAGCTCACGCGATGCCCATCATCGGCCTATGGGAATCGCTATGGGTCCAGATGGATCCCTGTACATCAGCGATAGTATGGTGGGGAAAATATGGCGCATAATGTATAAAGGAGACACAGATAAATTCACCATAAGTCAATTGGCAAAGATGGAAAAGCGTAAATCGTTAATGCATCTCAAAACCCCTGACAAGATAAAAGACAATCGATCTAGGGATGTTGCAGATGAGGGCCGTAAAATCTATAATATTTATTGCTTATCCTGTCATCAAAGTGATGGGAGAGGTGATGGTAATCGTTACCCCACATTGGTAGCATCGGAATGGGTAACAGGGAATAAAAATAAACTAATCTCCGTACTTTTAAACGGGCTGGCAGGTCCTATCACAGTGAACGGAAAGCAATTTGACGATGTGATGCCGAAACACGACTTTTTAACGGATGAAGAAATAGCTAAAGTACTGTCTTTTGTTAGATTAAATTTCGAAAACAACGCCAGTGCCATTCACTCTACAGAGGTAAGCCTTATCAGAAATGAACTGCAGCAAGAATAAGTCAAAAGTTGGAAGAACCAATTCATCAACAATTATGAATAAATTAAAACCAATCAAAACCAAACATTTCTATTTCAGTATTTTTCTTTTGCTGATCCCACTGCTTTCGCCAGCTCAAAATGCGGTGACACCAGGTGAATTTATTATCGAACCACCCACACTGGAAAACTTAGGTTTCGAATGGTATATCGATGGTGATAAAAACAGGAATGCTAGGGTAAAAGTTGAGTACCGGATCGCCGGAACTGGTGGCGAATGGAACCAGGGCATGCCTTTATTAAGGATTGGAGATGAACATATTGGCAGGGCCGGTATAGATTATACTACACCGCATATGTTTGCAGGGAGTATTTTAGATCTTGAGATCGATACTGAATATGAAGCCCGTTTTACTTTGGAGGATCCGGATGGAGTAGAAGGGGAAGCCATTAAGTTGGTAACGGTTGCCACTCGTGCTGAACCAGAAGCGTTCCGTGAAGGCAGAGTCAGGCATGTATACTCCCAATATTATAAGGGGGTGAAGCAAGAGCCCCATTACCCGGGGTTGGTATCTGCCTACAATGGATCCAAAGACACCAAAGGAGACTGGTACGTGGTAAGTGAGGATAAGGTTCAACCGGGGGATATTATTAAAATACATGGAGGGCTTTACCAGGCGGACCTGCTCAATTATCCAAACTGGCATAATGTTCCCTTCGATGGCACCTATTGGTTTACTGCCAAAGGTACTGCTGACCGTCCCATTGTGATCGAGGCAGCAGGTGATGGGGAGGTCATCTTTGATGGACAAGGGGCAGCTAATTTATTTAATGTGATGGCCACTGATCACCATATTTTTCAGGGTCTGACCTTCAGAAATGCCGATAGGGTTTTCGAAGCTGGTCGGAAACATCTCACTGGGGCCAGTAACTTGACCATACGAAATTGTCGATTTGAAGATGTAGGGGAAGGCATTCGAACTGAGTATGCGGGTTCCAAAAACTTTCTAATCCAGGATAATGTCATAATAGGCCGTGATGATCGCTTCCGCTTATATGGTTGGGCTGCTCACCGGGAGGGGTTGATCCCTTATGGTACCCACCTGATGGATTCTTACTACGGCATCAAGGTTTATGGTTCTGGGCACATAATCGCCCATAATTCCGTTGCCTACTTTCACGATGGTATTGGAATTTCCACCTACGGTAGCCCGGAAGATGAACAGGAAATGAAAGCAGTATCTATTGACATCTACAACAACGATATACACCTGATGGTTGATGATTTTATCGAGGCCGATGGAGGGGTACACAATATTCGTATTTTGCGCAACAGAGGGGTAAATGCTGCTGAGAACGGAATCAGTGCCCAGCCGGTTTTTGGAGGGCCAGCCTATTACATAAGGAATGTGCTCTACAATGTGCCGCTAGGGGGGGCACTTAAAATACACGGAGGGGTGCCGGGCCTTACTGCCTACCACAATACCTTCGTAATGGAAAACAACGCCGGTGCCAGATATCCAAATGCTAATTTCAGGAATAACCTGATACTGGGAACCGATGGGCCAACAGTAGTTTCTACTTTGCATTTTACCACTTCCTATTCCGTTGCTGATTATAATGGATACAGGCCAAACCAAGGGCCCGATAGCCCAGAAAATCAATTCAAATGGCTGACACCAGCAGGAGAGTCAGTGGAATTTAAAACCTTAAAAGACTTTAGCAAAGCCAGCGGCCTTGAGCAAAACGGTATTATTGTGGATTACGATGTATTTGAGGAGCTCAAGAAACCTGGCCACGCCTTGGAATACGGTTTACCCAGCCCGGTTTACCATGCGGTAGACCTTAATTTTAATCTTGATCCCAAAGGAAAGGCGGTTGATGCTGGAGTGGTCATTCCCGGTGTTAACCAAGGTTACAAAGGTAAAGCACCAGATTTAGGGGCTATCGAGGTAGGTAGTAATCCTGTTATCTACGGCGTGCGCGGACTTGATCCGGATCAGGAGTTTTATCGATGAACAGGGTTCAACCAAAACAAATTAAAGATTTAATCATTTCTGGGTCCATGAAGCAATTGTTAAGAGTTCTAGGTTGGTTTGCTTTTTCCACTCTTTTATGGACAAACCTCATCGGGCAAACCAAGCCCAATATCATCATCATGTTGACCGACGATCAGGGTTTCGGTGATGTAGGGTTTCACGGTAATCCCTATTTGCAAACTCCGAATATGGAATCTATAGCGGAACAGGGGATTGAGATGAGCTATTTCTACAGCTATCCAAACTGCTCGCCTACCAGAGCAGCGCTGCTTACAGGAAGGTATCCTTACCGAACCGGAGTGGTAGGCGTTACCCAAGTTGATCATTTGATGAATGCATCAGAAGTGACTCTTGCCGAGATACTGGGAACTCATGGGTATGTAACCGGGGTTTTTGGCAAATGGCATTTGGGTGATCATTATCCCATGCGACCATCAGATCAGGGATTCC
>JANQPK010000061.1 GCA_028289505.1 Cyclobacteriaceae bacterium | reverse complement strand
ATAATTGTCAGCGATAACAATTTCGCCTCCATTGTAGCTGGTATCGAGGAAGGGCGTTTTACATACGGCAATCTAAGGAAGATCATTTACCTTCTTATCTCTACCGGGGCAGCGGAGTTATTAGCCATAGGCCTTTCTCTTGCCTTTAAGCTACCATTGCCGTTTTTACCTGTACAACTGCTTTGGCTCAACCTGGTAACAAATGGTATACAAGATGTGGCGCTGGCTTTTGAGGCAGGTGAAAAGGAGATGATGCGCGAACCACCAAAACAAGCTCGCGAAAGTATATTTAACAGGTTGATGATCAGCCAGACATTGATGTCGGCCACAGTTATTAGCTTATTGGTGTTTGGGCTCTGGTACCATCTGTTAAACCACCTGGGGTTGGAAGTGGCTGTTGCCAGGAATATAGTGTTGCTGCTAATGGTGTTGCTGCAAAATTTTCATGCTTTAAACTGCCGTTCAGAGACTAGGTCTGTTCTTAGAATTCCCCCGAGCAATAACTATATTTTGGTATTGGGAATTTTAGCTGCGCAGGGTATCCATATACTTGCCATGCATGTACCTTTCATGCAGGAAATTCTTTCATTGCAACCTGTTTCCTGGGCAGACTGGATTAAGCTGTTTTTTACCGCTTCAGTGGTTGTGTTAGTAATGGAAATAGCTAAGGTTCGCTTGCGAAAAACTCGAAACCAGATTAATTGAGTACTCATAGGGTGCTGGTCCCAGGTTACAAAACCCTAAATCATGGTTATATTTCTGGTGAGGAATTTTAATTCTTTAGGAAGCACTGCCTTGATGTCCTCCATTTCTCCTAACGAAATATACTTTCTCAGACACAAAAAAATTACCACCGCAGCATTCTCCACTTCCTCATCACTGATAAAATCATGGTCAGCGGTTTTGAAATCATACTGTTTTATCAAGTCGGTAAACGCTTTTATATGCTTGATCTTTTTCTTCTTCTTGTGGATGTTCCAGTTTTCGACATAAATAGCTTTCAAAAACATTGGCAGCTGGGCCAGCAACTGAAGTGATTCCTCCATAGGCAACTGATCCCTGATGGCATGAAGGACAGCACGTAATTTTCGACCTGCTTTTGCTTTATCTTTGGGATGTCCAAGCTCCTTAGCGAGGTCTTTCAGAAATTTGTTTCCCTTGGTGGCGAATTTGTCAAAATTTAAAGCCATGGCACGTAGTAGTTTAAACTTTTCGGTATACTAACTCTACTTCAAGATTGTCTATAAATTTCCTAAGTAGAATAATTTTTATTATCCAAGGTTCCTGAATCAGGTGAAACTTCAATGTAATAGTGAGCATGAGTGCCATCATCGTAAATACCATCAAGCATAGCCTCAGCTTTCATATGCATAAGCTCCCTAAAATGTCTTAATGAGTTAATGGGCACCCCGTCAACTTTAGTAATTATGAAGCCTTCATTAATATTAGTATTATTGATCTCTCTAACTTCTGTGCTGGTTATCCTGAGTCCATACCTGATACCCAAACATCGTTTTTCATTTGCTGATAATTCGCTTACGATCATCCCTGACTCAGTAAATATTTTCATATGACTCATCACTATTCACAGAACATAGTTTAAGTCCAGGCCGAGATCCTTAAGAAGTCGGCCTGGCTATTGCTGTTCAACTTAGCCAATATCGATGGTCTTTGGTTGCTCCTTTTTGGCTTCAGGGGTTTTCGCCAAAGTTATGGCAAGTACTCCATCTTTGTATTTGGCACTCACTGCATCCTTATCTACACTTTCCGGTAGATTAAAAGACCTCACAAAAGCATCATAGTTATATTCCTTCCGAGTATAGTGCTTTTCTTTTTCTTCCTTTTCCACCTCTTTTTCGGAAGAAACAGTGAGGCAACTGTTATCGATAGAGAT
This sequence comes from Cyclobacteriaceae bacterium, assembly GCA_028289505.1. Taxonomy (GTDB): domain Bacteria; phylum Bacteroidota; class Bacteroidia; order Cytophagales; family Cyclobacteriaceae; genus SZUA-3. The sequence continues at coordinate 22,320 of JANQPK010000061.1, read as the reverse complement.
ATTGAAGTCCTTTTTGGTTAAACCTGGAGCCATTACTTCCACTGTAAAATCTTCAGCCGTTTCAGATACATTCACAGATGGTACTCTTTCTCTAAACAAATCGGTACTGAAAAAATCATTCATATCCCACAGCTGGTTCCACATAGAAGGTGTAGCGGGACTTTCTCTTTTGGTTTTTTTGACAAGTGACATGTTTTTCATTTTTTGATGGTTCAACAATTCTTTCCAATGAATACTAAGCTATCGCTAATGCTTGCACTAATCAATGATCCCTATCACTCGCCTAAGAGGTTTTTATCATGATGGCGCCGATAATGGATCAACAAAACTTTAAGCCAATTCTTTAATTTTGAGATATTTAGAGACTATATTTAATCCGTTGACCTGAAGCATACTTTATGAGGATTAAGGTTAAACGACATCCCATACGATTCACTCCGGATTTCAGAAGGGTAATTCTGAGATTTCATGGATACTCTGACGAGCGTGCAAAGTCCATTATTTCCAGGGTAAGCAGAATGAAGGAATATGAGGTAAGCAGCACTCTTCATGTAACGCTCAGGGAATTTGCCAAAAGACATAGAAGTATTTCCTCAATTTTTCAAAGGCATTTTGACCGGATAAAAGGCTTACTTGGGCAATTAGGCATGGAAGAGGAGCGGTTTTCAAAAGAAAGGCAGCTGTTAATCGGTTCTTACTTCACCATGGAGTACTCCATTGAATCCTCTGCTTTTTTCAACCCATCCGTTATTGAAGCTCCGGACCAATCGGATTTAGAGGAGGGCCAAAAAAGAGTTATTGTAAGTTTTAGGGCTATCGGAGAAGGCCATATTTCTTCCATCGTATTTCGTGACGGATTAATTGGTCAAGATAACATATTGCAGTTTCGGGAAGCCGGAAACCGAATTGGTCAAGCAGGAATTATCAAACACCGCGAATACCACAAGATGGAGTTCAGTCAACTACTGACTGAAATGAGTGTTACCCAAAAGACCTCTTCTCTTATTTTGAATAAGCTGAGTGATCAATTTAGTTATCAGGATTTACAGACGGTAGTGGAGGAAGTGCTTATTGGAAATACCTTGTCTGGAGAGAAGGAAAATGAAATAAGAGAGGTAATGTGGTTGGCAGATTCTCACTATGAAATGAATTTCTCATTGGATACGGATATTTCGGAAAGGGTAATTTTTCCAGTAAGTAGCGCAGAGCAAAAAGGTATTGAGGATGCCCGGTTTGTGCGATTTACCGAGGATGATGGCACCGTAATTTACTATGCCACCTACACCGCCTATGACGGCTTCACAATTCTGCCTAAGCTAATACGAACTACTGACTTCTACCACTTTAAGACCAGGCCTCTCAGAGGTCCAGGTGCTCAAAACAAGAACCTAGCGCTATTCCCAAAAAAGATTAACGGTAAATATGCCATGATCTCGCGCATTGATGGTTATCGAAACTATATCATGTTTTCGGATAATATTTTAGTCTGGACAGACCCTAAAAAACTGCAAGAGCCTAAATATCCGTGGGAATATGTGCAGATTGGCAATTGCGGATCCCCTTTGGAGACCAAACGCGGATGGCTTTTGATCACTCATGCAGTGGGCCCTATGCGCCGCTATTGCCTGGGAGCAAGTTTATTCGACAAAGAAAACCCAACAAAGGAAGTAGGTCGTCTAAAGGAACCCCTACTGGTACCCAATAAGGAAGAAAGAGAAGGATATGTTCCCAATGTAGTTTATTCCTGTGGACCGATAATACATAACGATGAAGTGATAATACCCTATGCCATGTCAGACTATGCATCGAGTTTTATCACCGTCCCTCTGGAGCAGTTACTGGATAAAATTGTAGATGCTTGACCATTGTTGCACCTCCGGAGGTTAAACCAACTGGGAGACCTTGCCCCTCTTGTTGGCTAACACCTGTTGAAATAACTTCTTATAGCCTTGCACCATTTTATTTTTTGAAAATTGGGAAAGCGCCCAATTGCGACAAGCTGATCGCTCAATTAAATTAATGTCCGGTATAACTTCCACCGCTTGGTGAACATTGTCGACTAGAAATCCGGTTTTCTGAGGTACAATCAACTCTTGCATAGAGCCTCGATTGAATGCAACCACTGGAGTGCCGCAAGTCATGGCCTCTACCACACTTAAGCCAAAGGGTTCATCGAAATTTATAGGATGGATCAAGGCCTTGGCATTACCCAGTAGAAAGTCTCTTTTAGCAGGATTGGCATTGCCAAGATACTTGATATTATCGCCCAACCATGGCATCACCTTTTCCTGAAAATATTGCTGGTCCTGAATAAGTCCTGATATTATCAGCGGAAACCCAGCTTGCCGGGCAATTTGTATAGCTTCAAAAGTACCTTTATCCTGGTGTATTCTCCCGAAATAAAGCAGGTACTCATCTGGCTGGGGATTGTATGTGAAAAAACCCGGGTCTATTCCATGATAGATGTTGGTCACATAATTTAATTGTTCAGCTCTATTAGCATAACTAATAGATACATAGTAATTAATGGAGTTGTACTTTTTATATACTTCAATGATTCTAGGTGAAGAAAAACCATGTATGGTGGTGACCATAGGTGTGGAAATGAGTGCTGAGTATGTAAGTGGCAGGAAATCAAAATGGTTGTGAACAAGATCAAATTGATCCGCCCTCTCCATGAGATGGCTTATATGCAAACACTCACATACCTTGGCATCCAATTCCCTGTTTTCCTCATAGCCCTGCGGAATGACGGACGCTAGCTTTCCGTTAGTATGGGAATCACCTGTGGCGAATAAGGTAACCTGCAAACCCTCCTCCACCAAACCTTCGGCCACAGTGGATGCTACTTGCTCCCAGGGGCCGTATCTTCGAGGTGGTGTTCTCCAAGCGACTGGTGATAGAATGGCAATTTTCATCGAAATACCATCTCTGGCAAACCATTTAACACAGGCAAGTCTGGTGCTACTTGCGGCCTTTGTTGGTCATTGGTCAACCGGCGGACCGTAAGATTAGATATCAAATAAGCCAAGGTACTTTCAGCTCCTTGGTTCCGGTTTATCCATCCCTCTTCCAATCCATCACAACATCCACGTGTCTCTTCATCATATAGCGGTATTTTTAAATCATTGTGACCAAAAAACCATTGGTAGCATCGATACATGTTTTGTAGATACCTGTTATTCCAGCTTACCAAATAGGCTTGGTAATTGAGTAATATCATGGCCATCACATCGGTAGGCTGTTGTGCAAATTTCGCTGGTTGATGATCCTTCGAATACCAACCGTTACTGCCGACCGGAGCCAGATATCCCTTATTTAAAGTTACTCTATCTAAAAAGTTGGTAGTCTGTTCAGCTATGGACCTTACCTCTTTATTACCTGTTATTTTAACCACATGCCATAATGATAATGGCAAAATTCCATTATCGTAGCTCAATCGATTTTCAAACCACTCCCATCCCTGGCTGTGGTGCTGATTATAACGATCAATTAAGATCTGGGTTAACTCCGATAGCAGTCGTTCCATTTCATGATCATGTGGTAGCTGATGCAGATAATGGCAAATCCCAATTATCGTGTTGGCAATGCCTCGATCATGGCGGAGTGTCCTAAAGTTAGAAGATGCCTTTATGAATATTTCTTGCGCTAATTGGCTATTAGCACTGTTTGGCAGGTTTCTTACCAAATATCCCAGAGCCCATATTGTTCGGCCGAATGCATCTTCTGAGCCTTCCTCATCCTGAAATTGCTTGTTGAAACTCAGAAAGTTGCGGAAAGTACCACTGGCTTTTTGCATGTAATGCATATATCCCATATAAATTGGAATTAGATTTAAGGCCTCTTGAAATCCAGCAACCCGGTAGGCCATGGTAACCGCCAGCAGGGCCCTGGAGTTATCATCCAGGCAATATCCTTCCTTGAGATTTGGAACTCCAAATTTGGCATGCTGAATAATGCCAGTATTGTCGGTTAGCCTCTTCAAGTGATCGAATTCTGGTTCCGGAGAGGGCATTTCCCATGCAGAAGTCAACTGATTTCGGGCTGAAAAATGTTCTACTGAACAACGTATTTGTTCCAGATACCTATGCCCGACCTTTACCCATTGGAAATTTTCACCATATGCACGCGCCTTATTCTTAATGGTATTGAGTTTGTCAGGATGATCAAGCAGATCAATAATGATATTGGACAATTGATCGGTATCGCCAAAATCAAACAGACATCCTCGTCTGTCACTCAATAGTTCTTTGGCGTGCCAATATGGAGTGGAAACTACCGCAGCTCCAGCGCCAACCGCATAGGACAAGGTACCGCTAGTAATCTGTGCCTCATTCATGTAGGGTGTGATGTAAATATCGCAGGCCCTTAAGTATTGGATCAGTTCTTTTTCGGAAACAAATTGATTTAAAAAATACACATGCTCTTCCAGATGATGTTTTCGCACCAACTGTTTTAGATGGTTCCGGTAATTTTCCCCTGATTCTTTTAAAACATTGGGATGGGTTTTACCTAATATCAAATACACTACATTGGGATGGTGTTTAACCACTTTAGGTAAAGATCTAATTGCCAAATCAATTCCCTTATTCCTGCTCAAGAGACCAAATGTGAGTAATATCTGTCGGTCAGCTGGTAAGTGTTCGTCGACAAATACTGAAGATAGGTCATCACTCACCTTGGGCACACCGTGTTCAATAACCAGTATCTTATCCTGAGAAATTTCATAAACTTCCTCTAAAAATGAAGCACCAGTATAGCTCATAACTACTAACTTATCTGCCCTTTGCGCCAAAGACCTGGTGATGGACTTTTGTATGAAACTTGGGTGTTTTAATACAGTATGCAAGGTGACGATAACCGGGACTTTCAGGGCATGAACCAATGACAGTACATACAAACCGGATTCCCCACCGAATATTCCGAATTCGTGCTGCAACAAACAAATATTAGTTCCATCAGTATTAATAGACTCAGCGACAGTAAGGTAATCTTGATAGGTGCCTTCATCAATCTGATAACGAACCTGCAAAGGATAGGTCAAGGATTCCTTCTTGTTAATGGCCACAATTTGAAAATCAACCGCTGAAGTGGTGCAATTTGCGTTTATGGCCTGGATCAGATTCTGGGTAAAAGTGGCTAGCCCACATTGCCTGGGAGGATAAGTACTTATAACGGTTATTTTCATAGCGGTTGGGGAGAAGGTTTATTTAAGAATTCTGAAAAGTGCCCGCTAGGTTGTAGCGGGCAACAGACTAAGCCGAAGGTCGTTCATGCCCAAACAGGTTACCCTTCGACCTTAAATGTAATCTGAGCGTTGATCCGATATTGGGTGATATCGTTGTTTTCTACTTTTGCACTCAGATCCTTGATGTAAATTGACTCAATTTTATTAATACTTTTTGCTGCATCTGCCACTGCTTGCCTGGCTGCATCCTCCCAACTTTCATTGGAATAGGCAAGCACCTCGATCACTTTATGAATATTCATGGTATAATGGATTGAAGGTTGAAAATAAAATCTAATAGTGTATCGAAAATACTTTAGACCCAACCTAAATAACATGACCATCATTATGTCAAGCTATGATAGTGGTCAATCCGGTGGTGCTTTCGCGAGTCTTTACAAATTGGCTACGCCGGTCACACTTGAAATTGTTTGGTGAAGTACCGATCATAAGAGCCATCTGGGTGTATTCCCTCAATTATTGCTCCCTTCTCCTTGCTTAATTCCTTTTCAAGTTGTTCGATAGAACATGCATCCAGCCCGTTAATCTTGGTAATGATAAAGCCTTCATCAAATTTAGAATCAACGAGTATACCAGAAACAGGTCCCACTATTTTAATGCCTCCATCGATACCCAACTTTTTCTTTTCTTGAGCATTCAACTCGCTCAAGTTTGCCCCTATAAGCGTATCCATAGCCATGTTTAATTTTAGGTTGTACAGTCTAAAAGGTTGTTAATCATTATAGCAGCAATAAGGCCATTTTGCAATGACCTCCGTCATTATGGAATTGAACCTAATCAGATTTAGTCTAATATTTCTTACGCTTTACGTGTTTGCTTGTTCATATTTTCTTTTGTCAAGGCATTCTCAACCGCTCAACTGTTAAAAATCATGTTAAGTAGGAGGAAGAAGATTGGTCAGCATTCGACAACCAAGTATATTGATCTAAATGCTCCGAATAAACTGGATCATACTTTGTCTGCTAGTATGCCTCCACTCACTAAGTTGTGGCGGTCAGCTAAAAAAGTGGACAAACTTTACGGATTCGGCTGCTGCTAATATGGGATGCAACAACATTAAAACAAACCGCTAGTGAGGTGTCCACTCCAATTGAAATAGAATTACCTCACAAGGTACCTGTTGATGTCCTGTATTGGACTTCTTAGGTGGAAGCTGATGAGAATTTGCATTTTAGACCCGATATCTACAAAATAGATAAGGCACTGATTAATGCACTTGATATTCCCCTGTATTCTGATTAGTTCCTCAAACAGATAGGTTCTTTTCTAAAGTTCCAGCACTTCTCAGTTCAAATGTGATTTAAATCATTGATCTATGTGACCTGAGTAGCAGTATAAATTGATCTTTATAAATAGTTTACCAGGAAAGTTCATCAGCTTCTTATGTTGCCCCCAAGATACATATATGACCCAGTTCGTGATTATTTCGTAGAAGCAGGAGCCATCACAAAATTCGCCCTACGATTTTTTAAGGAAGCATTTAAAGCCCCATATGAATTTCAAGAATTTTTCAGACAATGCTTTCTTCTTGGGTACAAGACACTACCCTTGGTGGGGGTTACGGGTTTCATCATGGGATTGGTTTTGACGCTTCAGACCAGGCCTACCCTGATAGAGTTCGGAGCCGAAGCGTGGATGCCTTCAATGGTGGGAATATCAATTGTAAGGGAAATTGGTCCGGTGGTCACGGCACTTATCTGTGCAGGTAAAATTGGTTCTGGTATTGGAGCGGAACTGGGGTCAATGAAGGTTACCGAACAAATTGACGCCATGGAAGTATCTGGTACCAATCCATTCCGGTTCCTGGTTGTCACCAGAATACTAGCTACCACTTTCATGATTCCACTGTTGGTAATTTTGGCTGATTTTATTGCCTTGTCCGGAAGTTTCCTGGTTGAAAATGCAAAGGGTGCAGTCAGCTGGCAACTATATTTTAATCAGGTATTTGCTCATCTCGATTTCAGTGACATGCTTCCGGCTACTATAAAAACCTTCTTCTTTGGGTTTGCTATAGGCTTAGTAGGATGCTATAAGGGTTACGGAGCGCAGAAAGGGACTGCCGGCGTGGGTCGAGCAGCTAACTCAGCCGTTGTGATAGCCTCCATGATATTATTTGTATTAGACTTTGTTGCAGTGTTGGTGGCAGACGTATTTTATGAACTTTGAACTTTAAACTATGCCCGATAAGTATTCTTCTGTACAATCCGATGGATCTATCCTAACCAGCTCAGAGCCAGTTATATTGGTAAAGGACCTATACAAGTCTTTTGGGGACAATCATGTTCTAAACGGATTCCAAATGGAGTTGTATGCAGGAGAAAACCTGGTAATTATTGGCAAGTCAGGATCGGGAAAATCTGTTTTGATAAAATGCATGGTGGGCTTGCTGGAACCAGACGCTGGGAAATTAATAATACTAGGGAAGGATATTACTTCTCTAGGTCGAGAGGAACTGGATCACCTCCGCACAGAAATTGGGTTTCTTTTTCAGGGAAGCGCTTTGTATGATTCCATGACAGTAAGGGAAAACCTTGAATTCCCCTTGAGAAGACATGATAATAAGATTGCGGATGCCTCATCAGAAACTAACCTATTAATTGAGCGAGCACTGGATGACGTAGGTTTAAAACACACCATAGATTTAATGCCAAATGAGTTATCTGGAGGAATGAAAAGAAGAGTTGCGTTGGCCAGGACCTTGATCTTAAACCCAAAAGTCATCTTGTATGATGAGCCCACTAGTGGTTTAGACCCTATTACCGCCAAGGAGATAATCGAACTTATTTTGGAAATCCAGCAGCAGCGGAAAACCGCATCCATCATCATAACCCATGACATGGATTGTGCAAGGGTGATTTCAAATCGCATGGTTATTTTGATCGACGGAATCAACTACGTTGAAGGATCATACGCTGAACTTTCAAAAAGTACCGATCCCAAAGTACAGGCATTCTTTAAATAATCAATCATGAGACACCAAACTGGGAGTAATTTCAAACTAGGATTGATGGTAACCGCTGCCTTGTTAATATTCATTACGGCGGTGTACCTTATAGGAAGTAATCAAAGCATGTTTGGAGATACCTTCCGGATTAGCGCGGTCTTCAAAAATGTGAACGGCTTACAATCCGGAAATAATGTGAGATTCGCTGGCATCAATGTGGGCACCGTTGATAAAATAGTCATTATATCCGACTCCACGGTTGAAGTACACATGAAGGTTAATAATGGAGTAAGGAATTTCATCAAAAAAGATGCCGTAGCCGGAATAGGATCCGATGGGCTAGTGGGAAATATGCTGATAAATATTAGTCCCGGAAGTGGTGATTTTCCACCAGTAGATCATCAGGACCGAATTGCCTCCTACAGTCGTGCTGACACGGATAACATACTTAGCACACTTAATAGCACTAACGAAAACATTGCTATCCTTTCCAGAGATTTGTTGACAACTACTAAGTATATTAACGAAGGACAGGGAACCATCACTGCCTTGCTAAAGGATTCTGCTTTATTAACTAGTCTAAAATCAAGCATAACCAATTTGGAAGTGACCACTGCCAACTCAGTGGCAATAACAGAAAAACTGCATAAGATGTCCCACAAATTAGAAAATCAACACAATCTAGTTAATCTGTTACTTTCCGACACCTCCATAACTTCCGATTTTGAACAAGTGGTACAGGACCTGGATAAATCGAGTAAAAACTTATATCAGGTCAGTACTGAGTTACAAAAGGCCACAGCTGCAATCAACCAAGACAGTATCCAAGGTCCAATTAATGCCCTGCTCTATGATTCAACCATAACCAATGAGCTTAAAACAACCATCCATAATATTAGTCAAGGAACAGTACTTCTAAATGAAAATTTGGAAGCCATGAGGCAGCACTTTTTATTCCGCAAATACTTTAAAAAACAAAACAAGCATAAAAAAGCTGAAAATACTGACACTCAATTCGTTCAATAACTCCATTTTATCCTGGTAAAAACGAACTTGTTGACTGCCCGGTAACTTTCATTTTTATGGTCAAAAAACAATTGACCAATCAGGTCCAGATCCAAATTCGCTTTTAACGAAATAGTTAAGCTGGGGTTTAAAAAGAGCGCGTTGCTTCCAGGATAAAAAATAGTTGCCATCCCTCCAGTTACCAGGCTGCTGATATTATAAGTAGATTGGGCCAGCATGGAGACCTTGTAGGGTGAAAGATCCCTCACTGTAAGTCGGCCCAAACGTACATTTAAAAAAGGAAAATCTGGGTTACGTTCCCCTTGACTATTTATGAATAAGGCACCATGAACATAAAATGAGCTCTCAAACGAATAATCGGCAGAAATCGTAGCTAGTAAGACAGGGTCAAAGTCATTGTCCACATATGGGTATAAAAAAGTAACCTCTCCCTTGAATCCGGCATCCTTCAGGTTACCAGCCCAACCTAATCCAAGTGCCACATCCTCCATGGCTTTTCCTGCAAGAAATTGAAAATCGTACTCCCATTTGTTTATTTTCCATAGTAGACCAGTGGTAAGATCACTAATATTGTCCGAGACATTACTGGCCAATTCCAAGCTGGAGGCAAAGCCAGTGTATTTCTTTATGCGTATTCCGTCTGAGCCTGGCCGCTCCTCGTAATCAAAGTCGAAAAAGGAAAATGCATTGAATAAGTCATTGGGATTCCAAATCAGGGCTACCCCCCAGTTGATGCGCTGGCGCCCCAGCCTTATCTCCCACTGATCTTGAGTCCATTCAAGATATGCCCGGTCTATCATGGAATGAATTACCCATGAATCTTGGTCGACTACCACTAACGACAGATCAAAAAAGTCGTTGTTCAAATCCACCAATTCACCGTAGAAAGGGATATTCTTGGCAAAATCTCCCCAGAAAATCCGGTTGCGTATTTCAAGGAATCCCGATAGTTTGGCAGTGGGATACCATTTGAAGTTCAATCGATGATGTATCTGATTTTCAACCCAGGCCGAATCGAGGCCCCTGATCATATCTACAGTGACCAAGTTCTTCACATATCCGTCTATCGACCATTTTTTTTCTTTTTTGGGTTCCTGAGCCCAGGTAAAATGATAGCAAGTAACGAGCATCAGTATGGCCACACAATGCTTAAGCCTTAGCATCTGAGTACTTAATCAATGATGATCACTGGGAACAGCCACGATTTGATCACGGGCGATGCTTCCGTCAACCAGGGTGATCACTCGATGGGCTCGGTCGATAACCCTTTGATCATGGGTGGAAAAGATAAAGGTCATATTCTCTTCATGGTTCAACCTTACCATGGTGTCCAGCAAATTGCCAGCGGTGGTGGAGTCCAGATTAGCAGTAGGTTCATCGGCCAAAATGAATGCGGGCTTTGAGGCCAATGCACGTGCTACTGCGACCCGTTGTTGCTGGCCACCGGATAGTTGCCCGGGACGTTTGTTTTGCTGATCTACCAAATCCACTTCTTTAAGAAGTTCCATAACCCGACGGTCCCGCTCCTGCTTGGACTTCTTCTGTAACAGCATTACAAACTCTATGTTCTCCCTCGCGGTTAATACCGGGATCAGATTGTAGGCCTGGAAGACGAAACCTATGTTGTTTAACCTGTACTCAATTAGTGCGCTTTTACTGAGGCTTGAAATCTCCTGGCCGCGTATCCATACTTTGCCGTTGGACGGATAATCCAGGCCACCAATTAAATTGAGCAGGGTAGTCTTACCTGATCCTGAGGGACCTACTAAGGCAGTAAATTCACCTTTCATCACCTTGAGATCCACATCATTTACCGCGTGAACCGGTACAGGACCCGGATATATTTTACTTAGCTGTTCCGTTACAATAACTGGGGTATCATTTTCCATGGTAGTTATATTTTTCTTATGGCAGTTACCGGATTCAATCTAACCGCAGTGAACGCTGGATAGATAGAAGCCAACAATGCGGTTATGGTTACCATAATCATGATTCTCAGGTAATAAATATCTTCCAATTTAGGATAGATGTAAGACTTAAATCCATAGGCTGCATAACCTTCCTGGTATAAACCAGATAGATCCATCCCGGTTGACCCCAGGTACTGAATAGTGATGTAGGCCAGGCAAAGGCCGATAGGTGATGCCAGTAAAACTAACAGCAACGTCTCGAGGAAGATCATGCCGAATACCCTAATACGGTTCATCCCAACCGCCATCAGCATACCAATCTCTCGCACTCTCTCCAAAACTGCCATCAGCATGGTGTTAACAATGCCAAAAGATAAAGCGAGCATTATAATTATGATAAAGACGATCATGTACTGATCAAAAGAGTCGATCATCAGTCCCAATTCAGGGGACAGTTCCTTCCAGCTCTCCACCGTAGTATCCGTAAATTGAGCTCCCAGTTCGCTTTTAATGGCCTCCAAGGATTCAGGGTCCTGCAATAACATGGCAACTTCATGGTACTGAAGATCTGTGCCGAGAAGTCTTGAGAGATCCGGTGCCCTTACAAAAATATTTGTTTCGTCGTAAGTTGAATTGTAGGTTTTATATAGACCGATAATTCGAAAGGCCCCGGCGGTAATGCTTCCTGTGGTATCCTGGAATGTGAGCACAATCTTTGACCTAAGTTTCACTTTGAGTTTTTCTGCCAACCTTTCACCGATGATCACTCTATTCTTTGAATCATGCTCGAAGTAGGAACCTTGAGTCAGCTTTTCCTCTAATCCGGTAACCCTGTTTTCCGATGCTGGAAGTACTCCAATAAATTTCCCTCCGGTACTGTTCTGGGCCGAGGCCACCATGCCGAAAACTACCACTCGGGCCGAGGCTGCTTTGATACGTTGATCCTCTTGGATGGAGCTGAATGCATCACTTCCGTTTGGAATGAAATATTTGACCTCATTGTCTTTGTCAAACTCAGGGTGGTGCAACTGGAGATGTGATACTTCATTTTCTACCGCATCCTTGAGTCGCTGTTCAATCATACCAAAAACATAGGCTATAATAAATGCCCCAGCCCACAGTCCCACTACTACGGATCCCATTACCACCAGGCTTCTGGTCTTATTTCTCCAAATATTTTTCCAGGCTAATTGAAACAACATAATCTTTACATAATTCTTAGCTTTGCATAGCTGCTACCGGATTTAGTTTCCATATCTTGAAAACGGGATAAAACGCCAGTACCAGTGCCAAGCTAAGCACCACCAAACCTTGGGTATAGAATACCACGGCGTCAGTGGAAAAGTAATAGATTGGCTCCATGCCAAAGTTTTCATAGGCTTCTGCTAGTTGTCCTGAAAGGCTCACAGGAAACCTGTACAGGTATAGCACTACGGGAAGGCTCACCATAACGCCTACTATAGCTCCCAGTATCGAGAGAAAGATATTCTCAAGCACTACCACCAGTGATAACATGGCCTTATTCATACCTATGGCTACCATTACCCCAAACTCAAACTGTCTTTCCATGGTCATCATGAGAATGGTACCGAAAATTCCAAATGCGATTAGCATGTAGAGCACCACCTGGAATATTTTGTTTTCGGCTTCCTCTCCTTGTATCACCTGGTCTAGTTCAGGCAACATTTGCTGCCAGCTCATAGTTTCATATTCGTCATGAGGGAGCATGGCTCCCAACTCTTCACTTGTTTTTTGGGCTTCACGGATATTATCCAGCTTTAGTACGAATGCAGTTACCTTGTTATCGGCTCCGAATAAGTGTTGACTTTCCCCAATCGGCAGGTAAATCAATCCCTTGTTGAGTTCAGGAGAGCCGAACTTTATCAGACCCTTAATAGGATATTTACCTGCAGCACTTACTCCATGGTATCCTTGCCCAAGTACCACTAAACTGTCGTTCAATCCCAATCTCAGATAGTCCGCCAGCCCGGTTGTCACCATAACTGCGTGGTCGCCATCCTGTAGATAGTTACCTTTGATCAACTTCGATTTAAGTGTGGTAACCGCATCTTCCTTTTCCGGATCAACTCCTACCAACATACTTCCTTTTGACATAGATTCTGAGGCTGCTAGCACAAAAGACTCCAAACGTGGTATCACCTCATCTACCTCTTCACGTCGTTGTAAACTGGCAATTAGCATGGAGTCATAATCAAAGCTATTGTCAATAGTCTTATCATCCCAATAACCATTGCGGTGAACCTGAACGTAGCCGTGGTAGAATCCCACTACATTTTCTTTCATTTTATCCAACAGCCCTTTCTTTACCGAATCCAACAGTACCGAGAGGACCACCGCAAACACAATGGCGCTTATGGTAATGATACTCCGTCTTTTATTTCGCCAAAGATTACGCCAGGCAAGTTTTAATAACATTGTTTCTTATCCATCATCTTACCCGCTTCATATTTTGTAAAGAGAAGAATGGGTCGTCTATTTCAATATCATAATCGACCATTTGGTATTTGATTACGGTCTTCTGATCCTTTTTGTCTACCGGAATATACTCCATCTTGGAAGGCAGTAGTCGTCCGTCCAAATTCTCAATTTCCGAAAACAACACCCGGTTTACCAGATAGCCATCTTCGTCAAAAAGCTCTGACTTCAATTCCATAAAATCCTTTTTGTCGATCCAGCTATAGACCTTACCCCAAACTACTGGTGCCGCTGGCTTAGGAATTAGTTCGATCTTATAGCAATCTCTCCCCAGTATCACCGAATCTCCCAGTAGTTTATGGGTATAGTCCTCAATTATGGATGATTCCTTAATCAAATCGTCGTTGGTGAAGTCAGATCCCATCCAGGACTGCATCATCATGGATGGCGGAAGCTTAATATTGCGATCAATTGAGGGGACCCAATTCCAAATTTCCTGTTCTCTTTTCAAGAAGGTGGTACCTTTATCCCGCGCGGGATTAGTAACCAATATTAATGAATACTCCGTGCCCATTGACCAGGCTTTCAATTGCATATCGCGGGTCCAGGTAGGCCGAACGATAGAAACTACCATTTCTGAGTAGTTCGTATCTCCTCTTCGTTTTTCATCGGCTTTTTTTACTATTTCCAGGGCGCTAGGTTGTTCCTGACCAAAAATGGGGAACACGCTTAATATTAGGAATAATCCGGCCTTCAAATTTACAGTCATGAAATCCAAGTATTATTGTGGGAATATTACTCCTTTTGGTTTTTCTACTTTCATCATTTTAATGCTAAAAACCGGACAGCTGCTTTGCTGACCAGCAACCTCTGTATAACTTCCTTTGATCCATCTACGAAGTCCTCTCCTCCCGTGTGTGGTCATAAATAATAGATCAATGCCATACTCTGAGCAAAACCAGTCCAAACCATCTTCGACAGAAACCGCATTAATAATCTGCGGGTTGTAATCCTTGATCAAGAATCCTTTAGCGAAATCTTCAATTATTTTCCTGGTATAGTAGGAGGGCTCAAAATCTTTGGGTGTTATGACTTTTATTAGGAATAATTCCGCATTGAACATTTCCATGAACTGGTAAATTGAGGGAAAAGAGAACGTGTATTCCTGGTGAAAGCTGGAAGCGAATGCGATTGTCTTAATGTTATCGAATCTCAATTCCTGGTGAACGGTTAGCACTGGTACCTTTGAAAATCTTATCATTCTCCTGGTAGTAGAGCCCATAAGATTGTCAAACCCCGATTTACCGTGGGCTCCCATAATGATAATATCTGCTCCAATTTCTTCGCTTGCTTCTTTAATCTTGCTGTGTATCTGACCAGAGCAAATTTTAGTAGTAACATTGATTCCTTCGAAATCCAAAGGCTGGATAAAATGCTTAAGAGTTGTATTGGCAACTTGCTCAGCAAGGTCTTGATGACTATCTTCTTCACTGTCTACAAATAAACTAGAGCTGCCATAGTCTACTATCCGCACTACGTGTAGTAATAGTACGTTAGCCTGTAGGTGACGGGCGAAACTAACCGCAGTTTTTGCTGCCGCTTCTGAAAACGAAGAGAAATCGACTGGTACTAAGATTGTATTGATTAGAGGTGGCACGATTATTCACAGTTTAATTGATGATGGTATTCCATATGGAATGAGCCACGAGTTATCAAACTATCCTGTAGCTTGGCATAGAAAAATACTTCTAACTCCTTTCCATATCCTGATTTAGACCTAAGGTAACAATGATTAGACATCCTGACTAACAGTTACATCACTCCGTAAAATGACCTTCGTCAGACTGTTACGAGTGGTGTCAGGAGCTTTCCATATCTAGCTACTGAAACCTATTCAATAATTCCTGCTTTAGGTTGTTTGTCATTGGTTTGCGAATCAACAGAAATACGGCTAATGCCAGAATCAATGATGAAGGGAATCCTGAACCTATACCAAGGGGCGCTAATAAAATGAGAAAGACTATTGCCATGATGCCACCGATTCTGGCCCATTGGCCCTTGCCGGTCAAGAAAATTGCTATCAGCAATTGATATATCGCGATAACCATTACTGTAGGGAGGGTGTGGTCAGCAAAATACCCGTTGATAAAATCCCGATAAAACCTAAGCCAAGCGTAATTAGAATAGATTAAATAGTCCTCAGGATCTTTCAACACAGTCGTTATATTCAAGTATGAGGCCCATAGAAACAGTATAACGAATAGGAATCTTCCCAAATTCTTCCAGAAAATTGAAACCGTAAGGAAGACGCATGAGATCACCAACCATACTATCTGAACAAAAACCAGTAGCGATTCTCCCATATCAATCAGAATTAAGAATGACCGGGTTACGGTGGTATTTGCCGGAACCCATCACATAATTTTCAGCGATCGCCTTTGAGCCTTTGTTCTGCTCTTTGGTATTTTTATCGGGTATTTTGATCAGATCCGTAAATAAAGCAGTAGACCACCCCCATAACCGGCTTAAGTTCTTGGACATGCTTGCCTGGCTTTAGCTACCCTTTCTTAAAGTGCTCTTTGAAGTTTTTTACGGCTAAATTGGTATTCTCTAACAAAGACTGTACCTCCAACCTTATATCCTGCAACTTACGCTCCACTTCATCCGAGTAAGAGATCGATTCAGCTTTGATCTCCAACATTTTCTGCTTAATGGGTTCAAAATGGGTTTCTGAAAGCGACTGTGACTCAGTTTTAATTTTTTGGTAAGAATCCTTAAGTTGTTTTAAAGTATCTTCCTGTCTGTGCTTTACTTCCTCTTTAGTTTCCTGAACATTTTGCTTAAACTCCTCCAACTCCTGATGGTATTTCTGTTTGTATTTCTTAACTACCTCTTGAACTTCATCGTCCCATTGCTGGACTTTTGTATCCACCTGATCTATGAAATTCTTTGCTTTTACAGCGGTTTTTGATGGTTCCATGATTAATCTTTTACCTACAATTTTGCCATTTTTTTAAAATCGCTCAATGATCCCTGGAGTACTTGACCATGACTTACATCAGTTTAGCATCGGGAAACCCTGGGACAACGTTTAGAAAATCGGACTATTGGAAATATACTTGCTATAAACGAGAAGACTTAATAGGGTTGCAACTGCCAATATGATTCCGAACATAAAAACGTTATATGAGATTTTGATCAATCCATATTTGCGACTTAAGACCAAACCCAGGTTGTATATGTCAATAGACATATTATCATACAATAGGTTGTTATCATCTCTTAACAATTCCATATCGGATAGGTACTGCTCCAATGGCAACATAGTGAAATTACCAAAGAACAGGATACTGCTTTTCCTGGCATTAAGCTTGGCTTTCGGGGAAAGGTTGTGGGTGACGTTTGGTTTTGCCGATTGAATTGCAAAAATAAGAGAGCTCAGACTAGCTAATATTAATATACCAATGGGAATGCCGAACCTGAAATACTCTATCCCCGTAGCTCCCAGTGCCAGACCTGACCCTACGATGGCCACAATACTGGAAAGAATGATACTATTAAGGCTCATCATCATATTGGCTTTATTATCCGCTATCGCACTAAGGTTGATATGATTTCGATAGGTGACCCGATACATGGTTTCAGTGCCTCTTCCAGTTTTTTTGACGAACCCATCCTTTGCTAGTTTTTTGTAAACCTTTTTTAATCTTGTTAGCTGTTTTTCAATGTTACTGACCCGCTGCATTTCTAGGGTTTCTTGAGCCGCTTCCGTTAGAAAGTCTGTCTTGATAATGAAATTGTACTGAAGAATCTCCCAATCCTCTTCGTTAAAGGATTTATGAAGTAGACTATGCAATTCCCTCCTAAGCTGCTGACCCTTCGCAAAGTAATTCTTAGTACCGGTATGAGAAACGTTTGCATCATGAAAAATTCTTTGCAATAGATCATCCGGCTTTGTTTCTGCTCTGGTGGTCAGAATCAGCGCCGAGACACTGTTTATCTTCCAGTTCGAAGCTCCTTTAGAGGCCAGAAACTCCTTTGCTATTTTTGCGCTCTCCTTTTCATGCCCGGAATAGCAGCGGGAATATCCGGTGTCGTGAAACCAGGCCGCCAGCAACAGGTTTTCAAATTCTTCTTCACTCAGCTTATAGTAATCACCCAATTGCTGGCATGCACTTACTACCTCAATAGTGTGTTGTAAGTTATGGAATGTAAAACTCTCTGAAAGCCCACTTAGAATCTCCTCGGCATATTCCGCACCATCCCTAACCGTAATACCCTTAAGTGTTTCTGGAGATTTATGGATCTTATTGACGTTCATTGCAGTGCAGTCCTTCTTCGTCTCACGGTACCGAGTTTACTGGTACTTTGTAATTATATCTAAAGATTATCAATCATCAGTTGAGGCTAAAGGAGTGTTCAGCAAAGCAAAGAACTGATCCAGCTTTGGCAATACAATGATCTCGGTTCTCCTATTTATAGCCCGGCCTTCAACAGTTTCATTTGTTTCCTTCGGGAAGTATTCGGAGCGCCCCCCGGCCGTAATTCTTTGTGGGTCCACTTGAAAATTGTTCTGCATTAACCGTGCAATGGAGGTGGCCCTTTTTACGCTCAAATCCCAATTATCTACCATACATTCATTACTAATGGGTACATTATCTGTGTGACCCTCAACTAGAATCTCCAAATCAGAGTGGTCATTCACTATCTGAGCAATTCTCCCAATTACATCTTCAGCTCTCTGGCTAATACGGTAACTGCCAGATTGAAACAACATTCGATCGGAAATAGATATGTAAACCACACCCTTTTTAACTTCAATATTAATATCCTCGTCATCGAATTCTGACAAAGATCGTTTCAGGTTCATGACTAGTACCAGGTTTAAGGAATCCTTCCTTTGCATTGAACTGGTAAGATCCTTTATGTATCGGTTTTGTTCATTAAGTGCTTCCAAAGATTTCTTTATACTTTCAGCTCCCGATTTACTAACAACCGAAAGATCAGAAAGCCTATCTAATAAATCAGTATTAGTACTTTTAAAGTACTCCATTTGCTTTTCAAGAGCATTAGTCCGATTCATTTCATTGGCTAAATTCGTTTCCGCTACCAGCAATTCGTTCTCAATGTCTTTTAATTCATTTTCACAAGATTCTGAGTACGATTGCAGATCGGTGTATTTGCGCTGACTAACACAGGAAATAGCCATAATCAGGATCATCAATGCTCCTATTGTCTTTAAAGTTTTCATAGTCTTGGTAGTTATTGAATCAATCACTGAATTAAAGCTCTTTATAGCCTTTATTCAATGATTTTCATATACGCCCCATATGATTTCAGTCATGCAGCCTCACAGGCAGGTTTTATCAGATCCTGAGAGCAAAATCTATCAAAAATTTTCCTCGCCCAGTACCCATTCAAAGCATTAATCATTGGTTCTTAAAAGAAAAATCATTGCATGGTTAATATCTGCAGGATACTTTATTGCTAGTAAAATCAGGTATTTATTACGATAGTGGACTTTCTAAATCTTCATGAATGCTGGAAGTATTGGTTATAATTATCCTGGTATTATTGGCGGGAACATTTGCAGGACTTACACTAGCTCTTTTTAGCCTGGACCTAACTTCTTTAGAAAGGTCAAGCTGGGAGATGAAAAGGCAAAAAGAGTATATGCCATTAGGCAAAGAAGCAATTTACTCTTGTGTACGTTATTGTTGGCCAATGTAGCATCATATACATCAATGGCCATTTTTTTAGGTAGTATTGTCAATGGCGTTGTCGCGGGAGTGGTAGCCACTTCTCTGATTTTCTTGTTTGGTGAGATTTTCCCTCAGGCAATTTCAAGGTATGCACTAATTATTGGCTCCGTCATATACTGGCCAGTGAGGATTCTTATTTATATTTTTTATCCTATTAGTGCGCCTGTCGCCTGGGTACTTGATCAAATATTGGGAGAAGAATTACCCACACTCTTTTCTAAAAGAGAGATAAAGGAAATTATCAAATATCATGAAGATGCGACCCGAAAACATTATAGACCAAGACGAAGAGAGGATTGTATTAGGTGCCCTGTCGTACTCGGATAAAATTGCTTACGATATAATGATTCCCGAAAACCGTGTGTTTTGTCTTGAATTAAACCAACGGTTTAGCAGTGAGCTTCTCTCCAGGATTAAGAGCTACGGATTTAGCCGAATTCCTGTCTATAGGGAATCGAGATGTTACGTAGTGGGCATACTTCACGTTCTCCAGTTGCTCAGTGGAACTTCTATTTTAGGCAAGAAGGTAAAAGAGTTCTATGAAAATAGAGGTTTAGCGACTGCTCAAGGAACCCAGAAACTTGATGAACTTCTTAATAATATGGTCTATCTAAAACGGCAAATGGCATTGATAAAAGACAAAAAAACCGGTTCAAAGGTATTGTCACCATTGAAGATATTGTGGAAGAAATACTGAGGATAAGGATTGAGAAGATGTGACCCGGAGGTTTTCATAAAAATGAAAAACGCCATTTTAGAATACCCTGTTGCTATCAGGAGGGAATTTTTTAAGTGCCTTTCTTACCCCCCTTTTAAGTCTACTGCCGGCAAGATCTGATTTGATATTCATGTATTCAACCACATCAGACCGCCATACCATTTTACTTTCATCAGCATCAGCAATGTCAATTATCAACGAACCTTTCAAATAGGTATACGGTATGTTGCTCCAAATGTCTAAGGGAAATTCACCATCGAAAGCATATTGCTGGTAAGGGGAGCCGATAATCCCCTCTCTCTCTTCCACGATTATCCGCAAGTGTACCAAAAAATCTGGACTATTTCTGGTGTAAGCGTATCCTTTTCGTTCTAATTCCTGTACTATTGCTACCCTAAAGGATTCAATTAATACACTATCCCTTTTTAGGTAAATCGGACCATCTATGGTGAATTGACAGTTTTCAAACCAACAGAATGTTTTATAGTCTGAAAATAATACCATTTCATCATATACGGTGTTGATCTTGAGGGCGCAACTCGTGAGAAAGAATATGACAACAACGCAACTAGTGTTCGGTACACTCATATCTAAACATTTACCAATATTCAAGTACATTAAGGTGGTTTTGATTCGTGTTAAGTATATCTAGGTTCAGATCTTGAAGGTCGCTCTAGGCTCTTTCAATTTAACTTGAAGGTCCAAATATCATCACCTCATCACCAGGTTTTAACAGCTCACAGCTTTTTGAAAAGCTATTGTTTTCTAAAGTAATTCTACACTTTAAATCTGGTTCTTCTGATGTTGAACCTAATGGTACCCAGCGATAAGGCAAGTCTAACTCCGTAACTTTTGGGGTTAATAGCTGTAGAATGATATACTGCCCGTTTTGATGTTTAAATCCAGCGGGCTTTTCGAAACTCAATTCTATATTATTCCCATCAATCATTTTGCTTGCTTTTAGCTTAACCACTCTATCATCATGGTATCTGTCCTCAGTACTTTCGGACCAAATCTTATCTTGATTCATCTGCAAAGCGGCCAAAAATCCCGCGGTTATGGATCCTTCAAATCCACCACCGGGAAATGCCCATGCCGATGCGAAATACAAATTGGGTATCAAGAAATTATTTCGAAACCGCTTAGACCCTGACAGACTTTTAGTTTGGGCAAAACCATAAACCGATCCACTTGGGTTGGAGGTATATCTTTTAATGGTTTTAGGAGTAGCAACCTCATAATATTCAATGCTCTCCCTTATTCCAGGGAATTTATCTTCTAATCGTTGCAGTAATATCTGTGCCACTTCTTCCTTCTTTGCCTTGTAGTCTTCTTCACTCCGGTCTTCCCAGTATTTAAGATAATCTACGCCGCAAATCGCACCTGCAGATTTGTCCGGCGGTGCCAGCCCGGCATCTATTTTGCCGTAATCGACAAAAATGAAGCTACGTTTTGACCAATCACCGAGTTGGTTGGGATGTACGTCTTTCAGGGTCTTCACATCATCCCCCTGGATAAAGTTGGAATAGTATTTAACTCCATGTCTTTCCAGTTTGGTTTTAAAGCCCAGATAAATGCTTAGAAGCGAGGGTGAATTAGGATGGGGCTCGATCTTCTGTTTAAGTGCACTGGCGTAAGGCTCATCAAGCAAAACCGGCACTGTTGGGATGGCACAATTGGCCACTAGATTGTCACAGCTAATGGTGACAGGTTCTTCGTTTTTGTTAAAGCTATCTCGAAAAGTGACCCCAGATACCTTACCATTTGTGGTGATGATTTTCTCCACCTTCTTTGCCAGTAAAACACTGCCGCCTTGCTTTTCTATATAGGCAGCCAGGTGATCAGAAAGCTTTTGTGACCCCCCCTTGATAAAGTAACCCCCACTTTGAACAAAGCCAGAGAACGGCAAACCAAAGTAAAACAATGACAGAGTGTAAGGATCATCGCCCCAGTAGGAAATATGTGCTACCAGGTCTAGCTTGGTATTCTCGTTATGTATGTTCGTATCCAACCAAGATCCAATCGTATGTCGCGATGCTGTTACCAGGCTCGGGTAAATTAAGGGCATTAACGGATAAATCAACTTGCGCATTAAAGGATTACGAGGTAAGCTGTGTGCTTCTTTTCTGATACCTGCAACCATTTTGAAAAACTTCTTTATACCCTTTTCCTCATCAGGATATTTGTCTATGAGTGCCTTGGTCGCTGCTTTAAAGCCATGGGGAAAGACAAAATCTTCTTTATCCGATACCACACCGTAGAACTCGGGTATTTGC